>SPVA01000077.1 GCA_013530545.1 Acinetobacter lwoffii | reverse complement strand
TCTGTATCTGATGGAATATTACAATCAGATACGACCTCATCAATTTAACGATGGTATCAGCCCTTGTCAGGCTGAAAATAAACTTAAAACCGTGTCCAATATTTGTTGACCACTACACTTTCTTGCGCTTCGACTTAAAGCAATGCTTAAATCTTGCTCGGGGAGGTTTTCCCTATCTTTCTTAAAAATGGGGTTAGGGGAAGATTAAATCGTCATCGAGAAAATCCGGTTCTCCGGTATGCGTCGATTTAAACGTAAATCAAAAGCCATACAAACATTGCGTACAAATGGTTTCCCTTTCTCCAGAATCGTGACTGACGAGTCTAAAAATTGAATCAAACCATCCTGTGCCATTTCGTCAAGCTGTTCCAAAACCTCATCAATTTCAGGGAAAAGCATCTCGGAATTTTCCCATGAGGTGCTAAAGCTGCACATCAAATTTAGAATATGTTGCCGGATGATCAAATCTTCCTGATTTAAGACATGTCCTTTAAATACCGGAATTTCATTGCGCGCCAGGCATTCATAATATTCTTCAATGGTTTTCACATTCTGCGCAAAGCTGTACCAGCTATCACTGATTGAAGAAATGCCTAGCCCAATCATCACCTGGGTTTTAGAGGCTGTGTATCCCATAAAGTTGCGGTGCAATGTTCCCGCTTGAAAGGACTGGTACATCGCATCTTTCTCTAAGGCAAAATGATCCATACCGATTTCATGATAGCCATGTGCCAGAAGTTTCTTTTTACCCGCTTCATAGCATTCCCGTTTGATCGCATCTTTGGGCACATCGGCATCTTTAAAACCGCGCTGACCATTACCTTTAATCCAGGGCACATGGGCATAGCTATATAAAGCCAGACGGTCCGGCAAGAGTGAATTGGTTTGTTCAATGGTATTTAAGACATCTTCCAGACTTTGAAATGGCAGACCAAAGACCAGATCATGCGAAATCGACTCATAGCCAATTTCTCGTGCCCATTCAGTCACCTGTTTGACATTTTCATAAGGCTGAATGCGGTGAATCGCCTTTTGCACGGTTTCATTATAATCTTGCACCCCATAACTGACCCGACGAAAACCAAGATCATACAATCCTTGTAGATGCTCACGCGTGGTATTATTGGGATGGCCTTCAAAACTGAATTCATGTACAGGCGCTACGTCGGCTTGGGCCAGAATGCCTTGAATCAGTTGAGCCAGATGCGCCATTGAAAAAAATGTCGGCGTTCCCCCGCCCAAATGAATCTCTTTAATGATGGGCATCCCATTCTTTCAGCAGTGCCTGAATATAAGGTTGTTCGACTTCATGGCGTTTGGTCACGCGCTTATGACACCCGCAGAAGGTACACAGGCTTTCGCAAAATGGCAGGTGGATATACAAGCTAATGCCTTCGCTTTGATTGGATTCATCAAAAGACTTTTTTAGCGTTTGCTTCCATTGTTCCAGCGAGAAATTCTGCTCTTCCCAATACGGAACAGTGGGATAACTGGTATAGCGTGGCCCGGGAACATTATATTTTTGAATCAGGGAATTGACCTGTACCAACATGACACCCACCTATTACCGTCGAGAAATGCTCAAGCCAATGAGCGCTTGTGAGTTATTGTGCTGAGCTTGGAAAAAGAATTCAACCTAGCCATTTGGTCGGATTTAATGACGTATTCTATCAATGAATCATAAAACTCAAAGTACGCCTTTTATGGCGTGCATCACCAAATAGACCTTAATCTTTGACTGATTTTATGCTTTGATGTCGTTAGTTTTTTTATTTTCTTACGAGGGCTCTGATGCAGCATCCTACATCTGCGGATATTCAACGCGTTCGTGAATTTCTCCTCGACTTGCAGGCACGGATTTGTGCGGCACTGGAGCAACAGGAACGTGCTGGTGGCGGTACGGCCGAGTTTATTATTGATGACTGGGAGCGCCCGGAAGGTGGTGGTGGACGTTCACGTGTTTTGCAAAATGGCACGGTGATTGAAAAAGGCGGCGTGATGTTCTCCCACATTAACATTTCCAAGCTGCCTGCTTCTGCGACCGAACGCCATCCCAATATTGCCGGTGCCAAAGCACAGGCCATGGGTGTATCGCTGGTGATTCATCCGAAAAACCCGAATGTGCCCACCTCACATGCCAACGTGCGTTTATTTGTGGCAGAAAAAGAAGGCCAAGATCCGATCTGGTGGTTTGGTGGTGGTTTTGACCTGACCCCATTTTATCCGAATGATGAAGATGTATTGTCCTGGCATCAAACGGCGCATGATCTGTGTGTGCCATTTGGCGAAGAAGTTTATTCTGAACATAAACAATGGTGTGATAATTATTTTTATCTAAAACATCGTGATGAACAGCGAGGCGTTGGCGGCTTGTTTTTTGACGACCTAAATCAATGGGATTTTGAAACCTGTTTCCAGTATATGCAGGCTGTAGGCAATGGTTACTTAGAAGCCATTCTGCCGATTTTCCAACGCAATCAGGATAAGCCTTATACCGAAGCACAACGCGAGTTTCAGTTATACCGTCGCGGCCGTTATGTGGAATACAATCTGGTTTATGACCGCGGCACCCTGTTTGGCTTGCAGACTGGCGGCCGGATTGAATCGATTCTGGTCAGCCTGCCCCCGCTTACCGGATGGTCTTATCGTCCTGAATGGGATGAAGGCTCACCGGAAAAACGTTTAACAGATTACTACCTGAAACCACATGACTGGTTAACAGAATTAAAATTCAATGCAATGAAATGATACAAACAGCCCTCAAATAGAGGGCTGTTTTAATAGATATATCCTCTATACTGCTGCATAGAAATACCTGATTTGATCGCGGCACCCTATCGCTACATCGATCATATTCCATTTGATGTCTAGTGAGAATAACAATGCATAATCTTCAATTAAATCTACCTGTGTTGGCCTTTTGGCTTTTTCTGGCTCTCGCCATCAGCGCGATGAGTACTGCAATTTTGAGTCATAATCTGATTCTGGATGGTGCCGCTATTCTGGTGAGTATCCTGACTGGGTTTGGGGTTGTTCTCAGTATGGCGCTGATGTTTGCGGAACATATTATGGATATTTGTAGTTCCTAAAACCCTGATAACTTAGCAGCAATTTAAAATCGCGCAGGCTTTAGTCCCTGCGCTTTTTCACGTATATTGATGGCCATTTCCGCACATGGACATTGTGAAATGAGCAAACAATTTGCCGTGATTGGTAACCCGATTGAACAATCACGTTCTCCAGAATTGCACCACGCCTTTGCAGCCAAAACTGGTGTCGACCTGAATTATAGTAAACGTCTGGCGCCACTGGATGGTTTCAAAGCCGATATTCAGGAATTCTTTGGCCAGGGTGGTAGCGGCATGAATGTCACCGTACCCTTTAAAGAACAGGCTTTTGCCCAATGTCAGGTGCTAAGTGAACGGGCCAAAATTGCCAAAGCAGTGAATACTTTATGGATGGAAAATGGTGTCCTGCATGGCGACAATACCGATGGTCAGGGACTGGTTGAAGCCATCCGCGCCTTGGACTGGCCACTAGAAAATGCCAATATTCTGATTATTGGTGCTGGCGGTGCTACGCGTGGTGTGATTTATCCACTCGCCCAAGCAGGTGCGAAAAAAATCGTGATCGCTAATCGTACCTTGGTACGCGCGGAACAACTGGTCGCTGATCTTCAGAATGCCGTACCGCAAGTCGAATTACAGGCGATTTCACTAGATCATCTAGCTGGTGAATTTGATTTGGTGATTAATGCCACCTCTGCAAGCCTCAGTGGTGATGCCCTGGTTTTACCGGAAACGCTACAGTTTAAACGGGCCTATGAAATGGCCTATGGCAAGCCTTCTTCCTTTCTTGATCAAGCCAAAGTACGCGGTGTACCGACATCCGAAGGCTTTGGCATGCTGGTCGGTCAGGCAATTGAATCTTTTTACATCTGGAATGGTATTAAACCGGATTTAAAAGAGTTTCTTTAAAACTCCTCTCTATTCGATGAGTTCAGTTCGGGTTGCAACTGCAACCCTTTACTCCCCTCCTACTAATTTTTATAAGCTGAAAAACCCTGGATTGGTTTTAATGACATTTTAGGATGAGTTATTTTTCGACCTGAATCCGAGCACAATTCATACAAAAATATACTAGACAAATCACCTTTTTATTCATTAAATTCCATTGATATAACAAGTTTTCAATCTTCCTGTAATGTAAACGCCTAATGATGAAATTCGACGATTTCATTCATTAGCCTTAAAAACCGATTCGCTTTTCTGACATTTTTATTCACTGAATTCATCAATGTTTTTTTATCCCGAATGTGAATAATCAAAGAATCGATACAGATAATCCAAAACTATTTCAATCAGGATTAAACGCATGCCAGCATATAAAGCCCCTTTACACGACATTCGCTTCCTTATGAATGAAGTGCTTGACTACCCTGCGCACTACCAGAATTTGTCGAATGGTGAATATGCCGATGCCGACACGGTAGACATGATCTTAGAAGGTGCGGCAGATTTCTGTGAAAATGTACTGTCGCCATTGAATCAAAGCGGTGATGAAGAAGGCTGTCATTTTGAAAATGGCGAAGTGAAAACACCGAAAGGCTTTAAAGAAGCTTACGACCAGTTTGTACAAGGTGGCTGGCAAGGTCTGTCTTATCCTGAAGAATTTGGTGGTCAAAACCTGCCAATGTCTTTAAACCTGATTAAATCGGAAATGATGGGGACTGCAAACTGGTCATTCCAGATGTATCCGGGTTTAAGTGTGGGCTGTATTAACACTATTATCCAGTATGGTACCGATGAGCAGAAAAACACGTATCTGCCTCACCTGGTTGCAGGAACTTGGGCGGGCACCATGTGTCTGACTGAGCCGCAATGTGGTACGGATCTGGGTCAGGTTAAGACCAAAGCAGAGCCGAAAGAAGATGGCAGCTATGCCATTTCAGGTACCAAAATCTTTATTTCTGCAGGTGAACACGACCTCACTGAAAATATCGTACATATCGTACTGGCACGCCTTCCAGATGCACCTCAAGGCACCAAAGGGATTTCCCTGTTTATCGTACCGAAATTTATTGCTGCTGCAGATGGTGGGATCGGTGAACGCAATCCTGTGAATTGCGGTTCGATTGAACACAAAATGGGGATTCGCGCTTCAGCAACGGCTGTACTGAATTTTGACAATGCGACTGGCTACCTGATTGGCGAACCGAATAAAGGCCTGCATGCCATGTTCACCTTCATGAACACAGCACGTATTGGTACTGCGATTCAGGGTATTTGTCATGCTGAATTGTCATTCCAGGGTGCTTTACCGTATGCCAAGGAACGTATGTCAATGCGTGCCCTGTCTGGCAAAAAAGATCCGGAAAAAGTAGCGGATGCGATCATCCATCATGCCGATGTCCGCCGTATGCTGTTGACGCAAAAAGCCATTGCTGAAGGTGGCCGTGCCATGATTTATCATGCTGCACAAATTGCCGATAACATGAATGATGCTTTGTTGCGTGGCGATACCGCTGCATTCGAACAGCATGATGATCACCTTGGGTTCTATACTCCAATCCTGAAAGGCTTCCTGACCGAAATGGGCTATGAGGCATCAAATCACGGTATGCAAGTCTTCGGTGGTCATGGCTATATCAAAGAATGGGGTATGGAACAGATTGTGCGTGATTCACGTATTTCTACCCTGTACGAAGGCACGACAGGCGTTCAGGCACTGGATCTGATTGGCCGTAAAGTGCTGTTAACCTCGAAAGGCAAAGTTATTCGTGATTACACCGCTGAAGTCCTGAAATTCTGTGGTCAGCATGCACGCAATAAATACATGCGCCGTTTTGCCTGGGATTTAACCAAGCTATGTGCACAGTGGAATGCATTAACCGTGCGTATCATGCTGGCAGCACGTAAAGACCGTGACATCGTTTCTTCTGCGTCAGTAGATTTCCTGATGTTCTCCGGTTATGTAATGATGGCATACTTCTGGGCACAGCAAGCTGCAGTCGCTTCAGCCAAACTGGCATCTGGCGATGGTGCGGAAGTTCCAGAATTCTATAAAGCAAAAATCAAAACTGCTGATTTCTACTTTGAACGTATTCTGCCACGCACCCAAGGTCATGCTGAAGCGATGGTGAATCCGTCTAAAACCATGACGGCACTGGCGCCAGAGCACTTTAGCTTTGACTACTAAGTTGTAAATTGACTTAAAAAGAGCGCTTCGGCGCTCTTTTTATTGATGTAGATGCCCTTCTTCAACTTAAAAAACCTTCCTGGATAGAAAATATACAAATTTAATTTTATATTTTTCAACATCCTAACAAATTAGCCAAATAAAACACTTGTATATCTGAAAATAAGCGGTATGATAATCCCAACTAGAAAAATTCTTGTTTTGGTTAGTCTTCTTTTAAGTATCGCAGTTTTAGTCATAAACCTTCGTATTACAGATCAAAAAGCTCCATCCTTTTTATTTTTCAAAGTTACAGTTAGTCATCTGAAATTTTGGCTATAAATTCATACGATTCAATAGGTTATATTATGTCTAATACAGTTAACGGTACAGTAAAATGGTTCAACGAAACTAAAGGTTTTGGTTTCATTCAACAAGAATCAGGTCCAGACGTTTTTGCTCACTTCAGCGAAATCACTGGTTCAGGTTTCAAAACTTTAGTTGAAGGCCAAAAGGTTTCTTTCAGCGTAGCTCAAGGTCAAAAAGGCCCTACAGCTGTAAATATCGTTGCTCTATAATTTAGAAGCAAGATATTGAAAAAAAGCACTCTTAGAGTGCTTTTTTTGTGCCTGAGATTTTTAAAGTTTGCTGTTTTCTTTTCAAAGATTACATCGAAGATCTGAAAACAGATAACCTCTAGGCTATAAAAAATTCCTGATCTGGGGAAATCTGCGCAATAAAAAAAACCCTCATAAATTTATATGAGGGTTTTTCCAAAAATAAGTAGTGGATTAAAATCAGTTAAAGAAATTCTTCCAGCACCGAATTTAAAAAGATATGCCCCTGCTCGGTACAAGAAAGCCGGTCTAGATCATCGACCATTAATTTTCTATCACGCAAAGAGCTCAGCAATTCATGTAAAGTATCTAGACTCAAACCAGTACGTTCGGCATACAGCTTGGCTTCCACGCCCTGATTTAAACGTAAGGCATTCATCATAAATTCAAAAGACAGGTCGGCATCTTCAATGCGCTTAAACTGCACATGTTCTGCAGGTACTTTGGCTAAGTAGTCCTTAGGTAGACGGGTTTTCTGGAACCGATACACGCCATCCGGCTGAGTGACTTTGCCATGTGCTCCGGCGCCAATTGCCAGATAATCACCAAACTGCCAGTAATTCAGATTATGCGCTGAAGGCAGTTCTTTACGCCAAGCCGAAACTTCATAGTTGACAAAACCCTGGGCTTTTAAATAAAGCTCACCCTGCTCCTGAATATCTTCCAATACTTCATCGACAGGCAAAATCGGTTGAGTCCGGAAAAATACCGTATTGGGTTCAATCGTCAACTGATACCAGGAAATATGCGTAGCACCCTGTTCTACCGTGTTCTAAAGTCTGTTCCGGTAAACCATGCATCAAGTCGACGTTAATGCGCTGAAAGCCAGCTTCACGTGCCAGCCCAATGGCAGAAATCGCATCTTCATTGCTGTGAATCCGTCCCAAACGCTTGAGATGCTCGGTATTAAAACTCTGCACCCCAATTGACAAACGATTAATGCCAGCCTGCAAATAACCGGCAAACGGATCATGTTCGACCGTACCGGGATTGGCTTCCAGCGTAATCTCACAGCCTTCGGCAAAGGGAATAACGGCTTTGAGCTGATCAAATAACCATTGATAGCCTGGGGCAGAAATCAGTGACGGCGTCCCCCCACCAATAAAGACACTGTGAATCTGCCGGCCTTGGGCAAAATCGACCTGAGTTTTAAAGTCTTCCACCAGTGCTCGTAAATATTCCTGTTCCAATTCCAGTGATAGCTGACCATCCGGAACCGCATGCGAATTGAAGTCACAATAAGGACATTTGCGCACACACCAAGGCATATGAATATATAAGGACAAAGGGACAGCAGCAGGATTCAATTCAGCCAAAGAACTACTCAAAAACGATTACAAGATATAGCGGAATTTTAACATGACTAGGCGGCAACACTGCTAAAATTAAATTTGATCGTGTGATATACCTAAAAATTTAAATAGAATTAGTCAGTTAAAATTATGAAAATATCTTCTCAACTTATTATTTTACTTCCTTTAGTTTTTGCAATCGGTGTTTTATTGACACTCCAGACCGCAATTAACACACAACTAAAAGAATATTTATATTCTCCTATTCAAGCTGCATTTTTTTCCTTTTTGATTGGTACAATAGTGCTCGCCGTAATCGTACTTTTTCAGTCCAATCCCAAACCCGGTCTACAGGAACTGATGAGTGTTCCCTGGTACTTATGGCTCGGGGGAATAGTGGGTGTATATGCGATTAGTATGAGCATTTATGCAGCGCCCAAACTTGGCTTTCTGGTTCTTAGCGGTCTCATTATTTTTGGTCAGATGATGATGTCGATGCTGGTCGATCATCTGGGATTATTGGGTAATGAAAAAATGCCGATTAATTGGCAACGTCTTTTAGGCGGCGTGGTAATTTTTATTGGTGTGCTTCTCACTTTACAACGCTAAACCTTCTATTTAAGCACATGATCACGATGAGTAATTTTTGTGTCGAATGTTTCACCAGTCACAACCTTTGGTTTTGAATTAAAAAAACTTTTTCATCTGATGCTGCCTATTCTGGTGACCCAATTTTCTCAGGCTGGTCTGGGCCTGATTGATACCATTATGGCCGGTCACCTGTCTGCTACCGATCTTGCCGCGATTGCCGTCGGAGTAGGACTCTGGATTCCGGTGATGCTGCTGTTTAGTGGCATTATGATTGCCACGACGCCTTTGGTTGCCGAAGCTAACGGCGCACGCACACCTGAAAAAATTGCCACCATTGCACGTCAATCACTTTGGGTCGCCTTGATCCTTGGAGTAATTGCCGGCCTGATTTTGCAACTCCTGCCCGCCACTTTGCCACTCTTGGGTGTACCGGAAAGCTTACAGCCTAAAGCCGGTTTATTCCTGCATGCCATTGGTTTTGGTATGCCTGCGGTAACCATGTATGCAGCCTTACGCGGCTACTCAGAAGCGATTGGAAATCCGCGTCCGGTGACCGTGATTAGTTTATTGGCGCTGGTCTTGCTAGTTCCGCTGAACTATATCTTTATGTATGGTATTGGCCCTGTTCCGGCCCTAGGCAGTGCAGGCTGTGGGTTTGCCACGGCGATTTTACAGTGGCTAATGGTCATCACCCTCGCGTTGTATATCTTTAAAAATAAGGCCTATCAACGTACCCAGCCTTTTACCCATTGGGAAAAAATCAACCCGGAATGGATGAAGCGCATCTTACAGCTTGGCTTTCCAATCGGATTGGCAATTTTTTTTGAGGTCAGTATTTTCAGTACTGCTGCAATTGTGCTGAGTCCTTTGGGTGAGACCATTGTCGCTGCCCATCAGATTGCTATTTCTGTCACTTCACAACTGTTCATGATTCCCATGTCACTGGCGATTGCCCTGACCATTCGGGTTGGCACCTACTATGGTGAACAGAACTGGCAAGCCATGCGTAAAGTACAATATCTCGGCCTGATTACTGCCACTATTCTGGCGATCCTGACCATGATTCTGCTTTGGGTTTTCCGCAATGAAATCGTAGCACTCTACACCTCAGATCTGATCGTGACCCAAATTGCGGTGTATCTGATTCTGTTTGCCATTGCCTATCAGCTGATGGATGCCTGGCAGATCAGTGCGGCAGGTTGTCTGCGCGGCATGCAGGATACCAAGGGGCCAATGTGGATTACCATGCTGGCTTACTGGGTCATCGCCTTCCCGGTCGGGGTGTATTTGTCCCGCTTTACCGACATGGGCGCCGCCGGTGTCTGGGTTGGCCTGATTGTAGGCCTCAGCGTAGCTTGTATACTTTTATTGGGCCGTTTATATGGCAATAATAAACGCTTAAGTCTAAACAACTAAACACTTTTATTTGATTAATTTAAGCTAGAAAATGCGCTGAGATTAAAGATCCAGCGCATTTTTTAATCCTTGTGGAATCTCAGATTCATCCACTACATCTTTAATCACCACCTGCCCCACAATTACATCCGTACCATTAAAAGTCATGGTGGGTGAACCATATAGCTCATAACCTTCATTTAAGACACGGGTCACCCGCGCACAAAAATGTACATCATCTTTCCCGGTAAAATATCGATAGACTTTCATTGAATTTTCTTCATTACTACACTCTGTTTATTCTAAGCTTTTAGCTATAAAACAACATTCAGAATTAGTACTCGGTCTTATCTAAAACGATGACGGATTCCGGCATATTCTTATAGTTTAAACGCAAGCAATAAAGATAAATCTTTTAACAAATCAAAGATGATGCATTAAACATGGAGAAGCTGAAGGAAATCACAACACAACCTCTACAATTAAATCTAGGCAATTGAACCTTTGTCACCTATGATCAAATACATCCATTCATAGTTGGTTTCAAGGAATCTCGCATGGCAAAAACGGCTAGCACACCCGGTCGTCGCTTTATGAAACTTGCCGGAATGACCGCAAGTATTGCAGGTAAAACCCTCTCCAATTCCATTAAAAATTTAACTGCCGATGACGAGCAGAAAAACACTGCGCGCAGTAAATTATTTCAGGATATTGGTGTGCAGATTGCGGATACCTTGGGGGAAATGAAAGGCGCAGTCATGAAAGTTGGCCAGATCGCCTCTCAATATAAAGATGTTTTCCCGCCCGAAGTCGCTAAAGCCATTGCCAAGTTACAGCGTCAGGCGCCACCGATGCCGTTTAAAGAAATTCAGGCACAAGTGGAAAAAGAATTGGGTAAACCTTTACAGCAACTTTTCCAGCAGTTTGATGAGCAGCCATTTGCCGCGGCCTCGATTGGTCAGGTGCATAAAGCCACCCTACCGAATGGCCAGCAAGTTGTGGTCAAAGTACAATATCCTGGTGTGGATGAAGCCTGCGAAAGCGACCTGAAACAAGTTCGTCTGGCACTGCGCATGATGGGCGTCTTAAAGATTGACCGTAAACTTCAAGATCAATTATTTAAAGAAATTCAGCACAGTCTGGACAATGAGCTGAACTATGAAATTGAAGCCCAGAATCTGGAAATCGCCCGTGCCTTCCATGAGCCTCTGGACAATAAAATTGTGATTCCGAAAGTGTTTCATGAGTATTCATCGCGACATATTTTGACCTTAAGCCAAGAGCTTGGTGAAAGTATCGAAACTGCCAGCACTTGGCCACTCGAAACCCGAAATGCTTTAGGCCGCCGCCTCTTCCGCGCCATTGGTCAGGAAATTTTTTATCTGAAACGCTTTCACTGTGACCCGCATCCAGGCAACTTTGCATTTCGTGAAGATGGCTCTGTGATTGTTTATGACTATGGTGGCGTCAAAACCTTATCGACTGAAGTGATTGGACATTTTAGGGAACTGATCCATGCTGCACGCGAGAAGAATATTCCCGTGATCGAGCAACAGCTGGATGCGCTGCATTCCTTGACTGAAACTGGAAAATTCCCGAAAGAATTATATGAACAGTGGCTGGAAGTGCTCATGCGTCCTCTGGTCACTGACTATGATTTTGCCGAAAACTCAGCGCATCATGATGGGATGGAGTTGCTGAAACCTTCGTTGAAATATTGGGATGTATTTAAGCCCTCTCCTGATACCTTGATGGTGAATCGCACAATTTCAGGACAATACTGGAACCTGATTCATCTCAAAGTACATGATGATTTAAGTGATGTATTTGAAGAACTGGTACCGAGTCGAAGCTAAGTTGAGACGATAGGCTTACACGCTGTAACCCTAGATTACTTGAAATATCAAATGTTACATTATAACATTTAATCAAGAATCATGAGGAAGTTAGATATGCGTTCAGATATCCATCCCGAGTATCGTGAAGTGTTATTCCATGATACCAATGCCGATGCCTATTTCGTGATTGGCAGCACGATGAACTCGAGCCAAACTAAAGAATATCAAGGTAAAACATATCCTTATGTAACACTAGATATTTCGAGTGCATCACATCCTTTCTATACGGGTGAGCAACGTCAGACCAGCAATGAAGGACGTGTGGCAAGCTTTAACAAACGTTTTGGCCGCTTTAAACGGGGCTAAAACCGAAAACCCTCAGTTATCTTAAGATTTAAATCGTGGTTTATGTCAGGAAATGACCTCCAATTTCCTGACTTTTTTATGCGCTTATTTTAACTCTGTGCCAATACGATTGAAGTTAAATAAAAGCCCAGCGCCAGAACAATAATGCCGACAATTAAGCTGGATAATGCATATAACAGCGCTAGGCCCATAGCACCTTGCTTGAATAACAAAAAGCTTTCCAAACCGAAACTGGAAAATGTGGTAAAACCACCGAGAATTCCCACCATTAAAAACAGACGAGCTTCTTGTTGGAGTACTGGATACTTTTGGCTACAGGCAAAAAAAATCCCGGCACATAAACAGCCCAGAATATTGATCCACCAGGTGGGCCAAGGAAATTGCATTTGTGGTTTGAACAGCCAAAGTCCGGCTGCATAACGCAGACTGGCACCGATTGCCCCACCCATTGCCACCCAAAGCCAGCCCATATTTTTTTCCTGTTCTATTTATTGATCAAGTTTATTTTATCCAAAGTTTCATATTCATCATGGATAATTTTCACTGTTATCTTGAACCGAAAATCAATGAAATACCATGGAACTTCGCAAGAAAATTGCTATATTTATTGCATCCAATTTTCATGAATGGCACAGGAAAAACAGCATGGCACAGGATTTATTGGCCCAGTTGGCAGCAGGCGAAGCAAAATTTGCAGATGTGATTACTTATATCGAATCGCGTTATACGCATACACCGACTGCATTTAAAAATGGCCAGCAGAATAATGCGGCCACAGAAAACCAGGGCAGCGCCAAAGTCTTTTCTTTTGCACAATTAAATGGTCTGGATCAGACACAGACCTTAAGCCTGTTTGCTGAGCATTATGCTTCTGTACTGGCGACGCCAGAGGCGACTGATCATCAGAATATCCGCCAGTTTATGCTCAATGGCTGGGATGGAATTGCCTTTGAAGGTCAGGCTTTAACTGCGAAGTAAGTACTAAGCAGATAAAAAAACCGCTCAAAGGAGCGGTTTTTTATACAACTCAGAAGTGTATAGGATGTCTGTTTTAGCTCTTACCGACTTTTTCAATCCACTTAATGGAACTGACGCGGAAAACTTCACAAGCACCATCACCCGTATCGGTCGGCGTTAAAGACGATTTCCAGACCAGATCTTTGTCACGCACTTCAACCAGTTCCCCTTGCATACGCACCAGATCGCCACGCTTTACTTTTTTAATTGCCTTGGCAATTTCAGGATTGGCAGGAATGATATGCATATTGGACACCATCTGCTTGGCTTGTTCTACCGGCACTGGCACCCGATCCATTTTCCAGTTTAAATAACGGTCATATTGATTCACTGTGATATGTCGGGCAATTTCAGGTTCAGCAAACAGCCCCCAACTGACGGCATAATCAATCGGAGAGAATTTGGCTTGCGGGTCAGAACTATAAACCTTGGAACCCAGAATACGGAAATCACCTTTAAAGGGCTGCAAGACCGAAATTGACTGGCCTTTAACGACAGGAGGCAAACCTTTGGCAATATTGTGGTCGACCGAGCTATAGCCCGAAATAGGCAGCAACAGGCTGGCCAGCAAAGCATAATGTTTAAAGTATTTGAGCATAATTTTTAATCTAATCCTAATCAAGTTGATCAAACGTTTTAAGGATATCTTCCTTGATCTTACGGATTTTTTAATGAATAAACAGTTGAACTTGGTAACAAACTGCACGTATTTAGTCAGCTCGATATATGCCTGTCATTTTATTTTTCAGTTAAGCTAGAACGTATTTCCATCAAATTAAAATAACTCAAATGCTGTATAAACTTTATCAACAACATATCTTTCCGCATCTGCTGAATCAAGTGATGCAAACGCCATCCTTGATGGACTTGCGTCGTGAACTACTTTTGGATATTTCCGGTGAAGTACTGGAAATTGGTTTTGGTACCGGCCTGAATCTGCCTTTTTATCAATCGGTTGATAAGGTCTATGCACTAGAACCAAACCCGACGATCTTCAAACTGGCAGAATCACGAATTCAACAGGCCGCTTTTCAGGTCGAACATATTCAGGCCAGTGCAGAAGCTTTACCTTTTGCCGAAAATAGTCTGGAAAATATTGTATCTACCTGGACGCTTTGTAGTATTGCAGAGCTGGAACAGAGCCTGCAGGAAATTTATCGTGTGCTACAACCGGGTGGGACTTTACATGTGGTCGAACATGTTCTGAATCGACAAAATTTAAATATTCAGCGTCTACAACATTTACTCACTCCCATTCAAAAGAAAGTCGCAGATGGCTGTCATCTGAATCGGGATATTGAGACCGCCTTGCTGGAAACCGGTTTTGAAATAGAAACTTTAAATTATGTAGATGCGGAAGGTATACCCAAGATTGGCCAACGTATGTTGTTAGCACGTGTTCGTAAACTAGGAAGCTAATTTACGACCATCTTATATTTAGTGTGGCTGAAGGTGGGTTACTTGCAGCAACTGACAATGAGCACGATATTCAGAGCCCGTCCCGACCCGGAATTCTTGTCCAGTCGTGCCTGAATGAACTGTCACCAGATCACCAGTGAGCGTGATTTTCTGCCCCGATTTTAGCCGGCGAATCTGATCGGCAATTTTTTCAGTGGCAGCAATCAGACTAAAATACTGTACATGCGTATTGACGAAGTCACGCTCCGCTTTATTGGTTTGTCCTTCGAGCTGATAGCAGCGTTTTGCTTCATCAAACTCCAGTTTTGCCTGTATAGCGGGCAGCGGTTGAGTCAGCAACAGCACATCAATATTACTCAGATAGGCCAGATCATTAAAATGCCCCACCACAGGGCTGGCCTGATGCAGCACCCGACGATCAGGTTTTACGAAACGGTGATCATGCACAATATAAGTCGCGGAAATGCGCTTAACGGGTTCTACTTTAAAGTTTTTAAGTACGCCCTTTTCTTGCAGATGCGGAATGGCACGAAAAAATTCATTCCACACCCAGAGTCCTAGCATAAACAGCAGCGCAGTGATCAGTAATTTTTGCATAATTTTTTATTCTTCACTGGATTTTGGTCAATCCTGAAAATCAATCCGAATGGTTTCAAAACGTACCCGCCCTTCCTGAACCGCACGGGCAATGGCTTGCTGGCCTTTGGTCAGACGTGCTCCGCCACTTTTAATGTCAATCAAAACCACTTCAATATCTTCAGCGTCGCCTTCGCCATCACGAAAATCGGTATAACCATCAAAGACCACATAATCCACCGGATCACCCAAAAACTTGGCATCACTCGGCAGATATTGAAATTCCGGCATGATCGGTGCGAGCTGTTCCGCCATTTTGCCTTTGAGAACGGCACGGCTAGTATTTACACTGCGCTTTTGCGCGGCAATCAGGGATTGCTGATGCTCCAGTTCCAGCTCGGCGATATACTGCTCATATTCGGCCTTGATCCGTCCGTTGCGTGTCTGACTTAAAATAATAGTGGTCAATACCACCCCGATACATGCGCCAATCAGCATGGCCATCCATATGGACATTCAATCTTCCTAATTTACTTGATTTTTATAACATCGCATTCGACTGAAGTTGAGGATATCGGCCATTTGCATACTTGAAAAGAATGATATGCTAGGCTGGAACAGAATAAAATCACCTTGAGTCATGAAAACAATTTTAGTTGCGAATCAGAAAGGCGGTTGTGGTAAAACCATGACAGCCATTAGTTTGGCGTCAGCACTCGCACAAAAGGGTTATACAGTGGCATTGGCCGATGCCGACAACCAGAAATCCACATTGCAATGGCTTAAGCACCGCCCGGCACAGGCGGCACCTATTCAAAGTCTGGACTGGCGCAATAGCAAATCCATTGGTGATGCTCCCAAGCAGATTGAATACCTGATTATTGATGCACCAGGTGCGTTAAGTGACGATCATGCGGAACAGCTGGTCAGTGAAGCACATGCGATTATCATCCCGATCCAGCCTTCTTTTTTTGATATCGATTCAACCCGCCGTTTTCTCAAACATTTACAGGACATTAAACGTATCCGCAAAGGCAAGGTCGAAATTTTGCTTCTGGCCAATCGCACCAAAGCAAATGCAGCCAGCAATCAGGATATACAACAATTTTTTGACAAAATCGACCAACAGCCGGTGGCCTGGATTTCGGAACGCGCCCCTTATAGCCGTTTAGCGATGGAAGGTCTTTCAGTCTTTGATAAACAACAAAAAATTTACCGGGAACTGCAGGATCAATGGCAACCGGTACTGAATGCCATTATTGATGATCCGAGTCAGTGGTTTTGAGTCAATCCTCTGAATCGTGGTATAGCTTTGGGAAAATAATCTCGCTACTTGGCTAGCTATCATTTTCGATCGCTTTTTTTTCAGTTAATATGCCTGAACACGACCTAAAAAATGAGTCATTAAATTCAGTGCAACAGTACGCGCCTACATTACAAAAAGTCTTATTATTTGGATTGTTCTTTATCCTGATTTTTTTGAGTTTTCATATACTCAAGTATTTCATCATTCCTGTAGTTTGGGCAGCCATTATTGCCTATATGACTTGGCCCTTGTATCAATCGGTGTTACGCCTATGCGGCAATCGACCGACATTAAGTGCAACCGTAATGATCTTGGCCGTGATTCTGGTCTTTGGTCTGCCGTTTATTTTCGCCATTTTCATGCTGCAGCACGAAGGTCGTAACCTGTATTTTGAATTGCAGCGACAGGTCTTTTCCGGTCACCTGAATGTCCCTGATTTTATTCGCGGGCTTCCGATTGTCGGCAAGGAAATTACCCGAACCTTAAATGAAATTAACACTGATCCGCAGAGTATTGCACTGTCGGTATCGACCTGGATTCAAGGCCATCTGAATTACGGCAAAGTGGTGTTGAATGAAGTTAGTAAAAACATCTTTAAATTATGTTTTGCGATACTTTCGCTGTTTTTCTTCTACCGTGATGGTCAGACCATTTTAAATCAGGTGCGTAAAGCCTTTGAAATGGTGGTCGGTCCACGTGTACATCATTATTTTTCCACCATTTCTGCAACCACACGTGCCGTAGTATATGGCGTCGGTTTGACTGCGATTGCACAGTCCTTGTTGGCAGGTCTGAGCTATTTTGTTGCAGGTGTGCCGAATCCGATGGTTTTAACCATTGTGACCTTTATTTTTGCCTTGATTCCCTTTGGTCCGCCTCTCGCCTATAGTGCGGTGGCGCTATGGCTGTTTTCACAAGGACAAACCATTGAAGCCATTGGGGTCATGGTCTGGGGTGTCTGTATTGTCAGTACCGCCGATAACGTGATTCGTCCATTGGTGATTTCTGGCGCAACCCAGATTCCTTTCCTACTGATCATGTTTGGAGTCTTGGGTGGTATTGCCAGTTTTGGTCTGGTCGGGGTATTTATTGGCCCGGTGATTCTGGCTGTGCTGCTTGCAATCTGGCGTGAATGGTTACATGAAAGTAATCTGAACGAACCTTTAATGATGCCTAAAGCCACCATGGCACATGAAATTGATCCAGAAACCAAGGACACACCGCCCAAAGCACCTTAAAGCATAGATAGAATCGACTTAAACAAAACAAAACATTTAAGTACTGATTCTATATAGAGCTTCTGATTTTGCTCTGTTTAAATGAACTCACAAAACAGAATAAAGATCAGGATGCCAAAATCATGTCTTCATTGTTTAAAATTACGACACTTTGCGCGTTAAGCGCCGCACTTTTTACCGGTTGTGCATCAACCTCCCCATCAAATGAAGTGGTCAGAGCTGTGACTGTGAATGCTGTAAATGCTCAAGGTGTGGGCCAAGAGATTGGGACCGTATTACTCAGTGACAGCCCAGCCGGTCTGGTCATTCGTACCAACCTGAAACGACTTCCTGCGGGTGAACGCGGTTTCCATATTCATGAAAATGGTTCATGCGCGCCTGCCATGAAAGACGGCAAGATGGGTGCAGCACTGGCTGCAGGTAGCCATTACAATCCAAATCAGGCACCGCATCACGGTACACCAGTGACAGGTCACTTAGGTGATTTACCCGCATTGAAAGTCAATACAGATGGAACTGCACGTGTCACCCTGCTTGCGCCACGTCTGAAACTGGCTGATGTTCAGGGTCGTGCCATTATGGTTCATGCCGGTGGCGACAACTATTCAGACAACCCATTACCCTTGGGCGGCGGCGGTGAACGTATTGCCTGTGGTGTGATCTAAACACCTTCATGCCAATGACTCAATAGAAAAACGGGCACTATGCCCGTTTTTTATAGACATTTCCTTTATTTTGGCGTCTAAATTGCATTCAGAACTTTGCGTTTTTACTTCCCGGATCCTGTCCTTGTGAATGCTGCCCGACCTGCGACTGCTACTTTTGTTAAAATTATAAAACCTGTCCTGCTGCCCTTTCAGTCTAGTGCGCTGATGACTTATTGCCTGCAAATCTTGCTAGTGTTTTTAGGTACCACTTTCGGTCTGAAATTTCTGGGTTATGAGTTCTTGATCGTTCCAGTAACTTTAGGGGCAATTGCCACGGCACTGACTGATTTTGATGACCGGCTAAGCCTGCGTTTGCGCAACCTGTTACTGGTCATCATTCTGTTTTTTAGTGTCAGCAGCATTCTGGAATTTCTTGCTCCACATAAATTCTGGTTTGCACTGTGGCTATCCCTGTCGAGTGCGCTGTTTATTCTAATGGGTGCATTAGGCCAACGTTATGCCATGATTTCATTTGGCACCATTTTACTGTCAATCTATACCATGTTCGGCCTGGGCGAATATCAGCACTGGTATGAACAGCCGCTTTATTTTGTCATTGGGGCGCTATGGTACGGCCTGACGTCTATTCTATTTTTTCTGCTGCGTCCTACTTTGCAGGTTCAGGAAAATCTCGCACAAAGCTTGCAGCACATGTCGGATTTACTGCTGAGTAAAGCCAAACTGTTTGATCCAGACCAGCATCCGAATGTTGAAAACCTGCTCTATGAGTTGTCACTTAAAAATACTTTAGTCATTCAGAGTTTTAACCGTAGCAAAGATTCGCTATTGACCCGACTCAAAGCTTCGCGTGCCAATCGTAACACCATTTACTGGCTGAATCTGTATTTTCTGATGCAGGATATTCATGAACAGGCCACAGCCAATTATCTGCATTATGAACAGATCGAACAGCATTTTAGCCGCACTGACCTGATTTTCCGGATTCAGAAAAATATCCGCCTGCAAGCCCTTGCCTGTCAGCATTTGGCAGACTGTGTGCTGCGCAATGAAAAATTTTATCTGTCTACAGATGATGAACTGGCATTGAAACATTTACAGGAGTCGATGCAGGACTGGATTACCCAGCATCCACAGAATATTGAAGTTAAAAATTTACAGCTTATTCTGGCCAATCTGCTCAGTGTACATGAGCAGTTACAACACCTGCATGATCAACAGGCGTTGTATAAGCCACGCTATCAGCAGCATTTTGATGACCTGAGCCTGTTTGATGATGATATTCGCGATAGCACAGATCTCTGGCTGAAACTCAAACCGCACTTAAGTCCGCAATCGGCACTCTTTCGGCATGCCGTGCGGATTGCCATTGTATTTCTAGTCGGCTATGTCATTTCATTATTACCCTTTGCGAAAAATGGCTACTGGATTTTATTGACCAGCCTGTTTGTCTGTCAGATCAGTTATTTTGCCACCAAAAGCCGGCTCAAATTGCGGACTCTGGGAACATTATTAGGGGTCATGCTGGGTGTTCCCATTCTGTATTTTGTACCAAGTATCGAAGGACAATTGCTGCTGACAGTGATTTTTGGTGTCGGTTTTTTCTATCTGCGTTCCAAAAAATATGCCATGGCAACCCTCATGGCGACCTTGATGGTACTCCTGATCTTCAACCTGAAAGGTGCCGGTTATGCCATTATCTTACCGCGTATCATTGATACCCTCATAGGCTGTCTGATTGCCTGGATGGCAGTAAGCTGGATCTGGCCTGACTGGAATTTTCGTAATATTTCCAGCAATATCAAAAAATCATCACATGCAACACTGAACTATTTTTCTGCAGTGGTCGAGCAATATCGAAACGGTAAAGATAACAGTATTGCTTACCGGACTGCACGGCGTCTGGCCCACAATGCACAGATTGATTTATCCAGCATGATTTCAAGTCTGAGTACCGAACCGAATCCAGATCCGCAACTGGTCAAAAGTGCCTTTCGCTATCTGGTCTATAGTCATAGCCAACTCAGTTATATTGCAGCATTGGGGAGTCACCGTGAGCAGGTTACTGATACACAAATTCTGGATTTAATGCACTGGTGCCAGCAAACCTTAACTGGGGTATTGCTGCAACAACAGCCTTTAGATACCTACGACATCGATCATAAACTGGCAGAAATTCAACGCTTAAGTACCCAGGAAAACCAGTCAGCACATCTGCTTTTGGTGTTGAAACAGATCAGTTTATTGTTGGAAACCTTACCGGAATTACTAAAATTACGTCATGAATTATTAGGTGCCGAGATTAAATAACCAACTACCTTACTTGGTTATAACTTATTAAAAATATTGAATATATCTTTATTATTAAGATTCAATATTCAGGTGATATTCGGTACACTCAGAACTAATTCGGTTAAATCAATATGTATTATGAACATCAAAACTTTGCGTCTGGTCGGTTTGCTTGAAGGGATTTCATTCCTGCTGCTGTTATTTATCGCGATGCCAGTGAAATATATGATGGATAATCCGATTCTGGTCAAATATGTCGGTATGGGTCATGGGGTACTGTTTGTGCTATTTCTGGTGGTTTTATTTGCGGTATGTGAAAAACAGAAATGGTCTCTCAGCACGTTTGTGATGGGTTTAATCGCTTCGATTCTACCTTTCGGTCCATTCCTGTTTGATATGAAATTGAAGAAGCTAGAACAGCCCGCTGAAGCTTAATTGTAGAATCCTAATATAATTAGATAAGTCAAAAGAAAATTTTCTCTCCCTTTGGGAGAGAGTTAGAGAGAGGGAACTTATTAAATACTTAACCTCACCCTAGCCCTCTCCTAAAAGGAGAGGGAAATTCAATGTAGTGGTCAACAAATATTGGACACGGTTTTAAGTTTATTTTCAGCCTGACAAGGGCTGATACCATCGTTAAATTGATGAGGTCGTATCTGATTGTAATATTCCATCAGATACAGACC
>SPVA01000004.1 GCA_013530545.1 Acinetobacter lwoffii | reverse complement strand
TCTGTATCTGATGGAATATTACAATCAGATACGACCTCATCAATTTAACGATGGTATCAGCCCTTGTCAGGCTGAAAATAAACTTAAAACCGTGTCCAATATTTGTTGACCACTACACTCCCTCCTTTTTAAAGGAGGGTTGGGGAGGATTTAAGTCTTCCTTCTAGGAGTCTCTCATGGCCGTTAAACTTATTTGTGCATCGCACAGTCCTTTAATGGAATTTGCTTCACCTCAAGATCAATCAAAAGAGCAAAAAGTTCGTGATGCTTTTGAAAAACTCTCTGCTGAAGTAAAAGCTTACGACCCAACCCTGATCATCACTTTTGGTCCAGATCATTTTAATGGTTTCTTCTATGACCTGATGCCAAGTTTCTGCGTCGGTATTCGTGCCAAAGCTGCAGGTGACTGGGATTATGGCAAGGACAATGACCACATTGATGTACCTGAAGACAAGGCATTAGATCTGGTTCGACGTGTACTGGATGAAGGCGTAGATGTTGCCTACTCATACCGTATGCAGGCCGACCATGGCGTGACTCAGCCCTTACATTTCCTGTGTGAAGGCAAACTTGACCGTTATCCAACGATTCCAATTTTTATTAATGGCGCTGCAGCACCGATGCCAACCACCAAGCGTACCATCGCTTTGGGCCGTGCTGTGGGTCAATACATCAAGTCTTTAAACCTTGAAAATGAGCGTGTGCTTGTTTTAGGTACTGGTGGTCTGTCACATGATCCACCTACACCACAAATGGGTGCAGTACTACCAGAAGTGGAAGAGTTCCTGATTGCAGGTCGTTATCCAACGCCTGAAGCACGTCATGCACGTCAATCCAAGATTATTGCAGTGGGTCAAAAGCTGGCAGCAGGAGATACGTCAGTTGCCGTGCCTTTGAATGCTGAATGGGATATTGCCCTGCTAGAAACCTTCAAGCATGCTGATTTTGCAACATTAGAAGCGATGACTGAAGCTGAAATCCGCCATGATGGTGGTCGTGGTGGTCAGGAAGTCCGTTCTTGGATGGCTGCCTTCGCTGCCTTAAGCGAAATGGGTGAGTATGAAATGACCACACATTGCTATGAAGACATCAGCGAATGGATTGCCGGCTTCGGTATCGTATCTGCAGAGTTAAAAGGTTAAGAAAATGAGCAACGTAAACAACATCGTGATCGTGGGTGCTGGCCAGGCAGGTGCGAGCGCAATTTTAGAACTTCGTGGCAACAAGTATGAAGGCAAAATTACCTTAATTGGTGATGAAAGCCATCTTCCTTATGAGCGTCCACCGTTGTCTAAAGATGTGATTCTAAAACCTGAAGAAACCAAGATCGAAATCCTGTCGGAACAGAAACTGGCAGATTTAGGCGTAGAAACGATTCGCGGCAATGGCGTAGCGAAAATTAATGCCGAAGCGAAAACGGTTGAACTCCTGAACGGTGATGTTGTTGCTTACGACAAGCTCTTGCTTGCAACAGGTGGTGCCGCGCGCCGTTTGCCTAATTTCGATGCTTTGGGCAAACACGTCTATACCCTGCGTAACTTGGAAGATTCACAGGCACTGGTGCCTGTACTTCAAGCCGGTCGCCGTATCATCCTGATCGGTGGTGGCGTGATTGGTCTTGAGTTGGCATCATCTGCACGTTACAAAGACTGTCAGGTGACTGTGATCGAAATGGGTCCGATGGTTATGGGTCGTTGTTCACCACAAATCCTGAGCGAATTCCTGCTAGAGCAGCATCGTCAAAACCAGGTCGATGTGCGTCTTGAAACCAAGATTACAGATTGCCGTTTAGATGGTGAAGAAGTCGTGGTAACGCTGGAAGGCGGTGAAGAACTGCGTGCTGATGCTGTAGTTTACGGAATCGGAATCGTGCCAAATGCACAGCTTGCACTAGATGTAGGTCTGGATGTTGATGTTGCGATCAAAGTGAATGAACACTGCCAAACCTCGAATGCTGATATTTATGCAGCGGGCGATGTTGCGACCCAGTTACGTGACTGTGGCAATCACCGCCGTGTGGAAACCTGGGAAAATGCCAACCTTCAGGCAGGCATCTTCGCGCGTCACGTGATGGGTGTGGAACATCCGAAAGCCAATCCGGCCTGGTTCTGGACGGATCAGCTGAATATCAACTTCCAGTTTGTCGGCGATATGGCCGCAGCTGAATGGCATATCCGTGGTGAAATGGATGCAGCCAAAGGTGCAGACAATTCATTCGTGATGTACGGTGTGACTGATGGTCAGATCGTTGGCGGGATTACCGTGAATGCAGCCAAAGAAATGCGTCATTTGAAAAAAATGATCAGCAAAAATACGGCGTTTGATGTTGAAAAACATTTAGATATCGCGCAAGACTTACGCAAAATTGCTTAAGTCGTATTGAGATATCTTGGGACAGACCTATGTTTTGCATAGGTCTGTTTTTTATGCACGAAACTTGATGAATTTATCAAAAATTAAAACTTCATCTCAGCATGAATTCGCTATACGCTATTTTTGAAGTTGCTGATCCAGAACTTCTTGGCCTCGTTTAGGAGACTTATGAGTTCTTCATCTTCATTGCCGGTCACGGCAAGTATTTACGCTTTATTGGTGCTGATCTGGGCGGCAACGCCACTGGCGATTGTCTGGAGCGTGGCCGAGATTCACCCGATGTGGGTGCTGATCATTCGCTATTTTGGTGCCTCGATTATTGCGTTGTTCCTGCTGAAGATCATGCGCGACCCGCTGCCTTTTGACCGCACTTCAATGAAAAGTTATCTGGCAGGCAGTTTGAATTTAATCGGTGCGCAGCTGTTTATTTATCTGGCGGCCAATTATCTGACCTCAGGTTTGATGGCGCTAATTTTTGGTTTTTCACCGCTGATCGCTGGTTTGATCGGGCATATGATTTTAAAAACCCATAAACTGATCTGGCTGCAATGGCTCGGCATGGCAGTGGCCGTCGCCGGTTTATGTTTTGTTTTTGCCGACTCGGCAGACAGCAAGATCAATCCCTGGGGGGTGGTGCTGATGCTGATCAGTATGGTGTCTTATATCAGCTCGATCTTCTGGGTTAAGCAGATCAGTGCACCCTTGAGTCCGATGTCGCAAGCGACGGGTTCATTGCTGGTCTCCGCGGCTGGTTCACTCGTTTTAGTACCGTTTATCTGGCAACATATTCCCACTCAGTTGCCTGGCACACAGGCCATGATCGGTTTTGTATTTACCATGATCATGTCCTCGATTGTGGCAATGCTGTGTTATTTCTGGCTGATTCGCCGTCTAAATGCTTCGACCGTCTCATTGAGTAATGTGATGACGCCGGTGATCGCTCTGGTATTGGGAGCAACCTTAAATCATGAAATTATCAGCAGTCATGCTTTTGCGGGAATTGCCGTGGTGATGTTCGGGATCATCATGTATTTCTGGAAAGAGTGGCGCGAGCAGTATTTTTCCAAGCATTAAAACTGTAAAAATCAAAAGGGCGAAAGCCCTTTTATTATTTTAGTGGAGAGTAAAGTGATTCAACAACGTGAGAGATCACGACTAAGCAACAATTTGTAAAACAACTTTCAAAAATAAATGATTAAGATTTTGATACATAAATCATTCAAGCTTGCACAAGCTTATTTAGGACAGTATCAGGATGTCTGAATCCAATAAAATCGTAGTTTATGCAGCCTTGTTTGGTAATTTGGCGATTGCGCTGGTTAAATTTGTTGCGTCCTATATAACCAATAGTTCTGCCATGTTCAGTGAGGCAATTCATTCTGTAGTAGATACCTTGAATGAAATTTTACTGTTGTATGGCATGAAAAAATCAGAAAAACCGGCAAATGCCAAACATCCTTTTGGTTATGGGCGTGAACTGTATTTTTGGGCTTTTATTGTGGCACTGATGGTTTTTGCCTTGGGTGCGATTGTGTCCATCTATCAAGGGATACAGCATATTCTTCAACCTGAAGTCATGCAGGATCCATTGATCAATTATATTGTGCTGGGTCTGGCGATTCTTTTTGAAGGATTTTCATGGTCAGTGGCTTTAAAAACCTTTCGTAAACAAAAGGGAAATCTGGGATATTTTGAAGCCTTTCGACACAGTAAAGATCCAACGACCTTTACCGTGTTATTTGAAGATACTGCCGCCCTGGTCGGCTTGGTGATTGCTCTAGTCGGTATCTTTCTGGCGCATCAACTGAATATTCCTGAATTGGACGGTGCCGCATCGATTTTAATTGGTATCGTGCTGGCAGTATCTGCCTGGTTTCTGGCACGTGAAACCAAAGGTTTGTTACTGGGTGAAACGGCAGATCCAAAACTGCGTGAAGATGTATTGAACATTGCTCAACAGGATGCGGCAGTTTTCAGTGCCAATGGGGTGTTGACTGAGCAGATGGGGGCTCAACAAGTCATTGCATCATTGAGTCTGGAATTTAAAGATGATTTAACTTCTGATGAAATTGAAGCCTGTGTCAACCGGATCGAAGCACAGATTAAACAGCTGCATCCGGAAATTATTGCTTTATTTGTGAAGCCGCAAACCAAGGCCGTATGGCTGGAACGAACTCAAGGTCGTGTATAAAGATCTAAAAATCGCTTGAGGCCGGTATTTTGACCTCAACTTGGCTCTTTAGCATACTCAATGTGATGATACCGATAATATTCTGGATAGCGAGTATAACTCCGTCCTGAAATCATCAATAGCAAACATACCTTATCAGCATGAGCCTATAAATTTTTAGTATCATTTTGTATTTTTAGACAGAAGGGTACGAGCAATATTTTTCTAGATAATCCAAGGCTTCAGCCAGCCATAAGGCCGATGAAATGCCATTTTTTTGCTAAAAATAACAAAAACATACATGATTTCCTGTGACGGATTTCATACTATGTTGCAGTGTGCCTGTTTTTAGTTTGTATGCTCATTAAAAGATGCACCGCTTGACCATTTCAAGAGGTTGTTGTCTTGCATATAGCGAATAATAAATAGTGGATGTTTATGCAAGATCTTCTCAAAACTAAAAAATTCCAGTTAATCACGGAATCCAGTTGGAAACATCTCTGGTCTAAGCCAGTGTTTGAGTATCTGCATTCAGATCATTTCGACGGAAAACAGTTTCGTAATCTTGAGCCTGCATCTCTATCGCGTGGTCGCTTTGATTTATACAAATGGCTCATTACCCGAAAATCCAAAACCTGGAATGTTAATCTTGATGAAGAGCGTGCCGAGTTTTTTTCTCGTCCACGCGCATTGCCACAGCAGCGTCCAGATGCAGCTCTGGATGACTGGCAAGTCTGGTTTATTGGTCACGCAACCACATTAATTCAGATCGGCCCCTATAACTTCCTGACCGATCCGGTTTGGGCTGAATATGCCAGTCCATCGGCTTCTACAGGGCCGCAGCGGGTCATTCCGGCTGGCATTGCCTTGGATGAATTACCTCAGATTGATGCCGTACTGCTCAGCCATAACCATTATGATCATATGGATCTGGCTAGTCTGGAATGGCTGCACAACACTTTTGAGATGCCTATTTATACTGGTCTGGGTAATGCCTGGTATTTGCCAGAACATTATACCGTGCATGAAATGGACTGGTGGGAAAGTGCCTTTTTTGAAGAGATCCGGATTGTCTATACGCCGGCTCAACATGCCTCAGGGCGCGGCATGCGCGATCAGAACTGTGCACTTTGGGGAGGATTTTCTTTATTACATGGCAAGGAACATTGTTTTTTTGCCGGAGATAGTGGCTACGCCTCACATTTTAAAGAAATTCGTAAACGTCTGGGTGCACCGCGAATTGCCTTACTCCCGATAGGAGCCTATGAACCGCGTGAACTGATGCGAGCGATTCATATGAATCTGGAAGATGCCTTCCATGCCCATCACGACTTGCAGGCTAAATGTTCACTGGCGATTCATTACCGCACTTTTCAGCTTACAGATGAAGACCGAGATGCGCCGGAACATGAGTTGCATGAGATCATCAAGCATTCTTCCAAGTTGATTAATCCGTTTTATTGCATACGTGAAGGCAAGCGGATCATTGTTTAAGCACTTCCTGCTCTTCCTGTAGGATGCGTTGAATGGCCACTACAGAAAGCATCAGCATGGCGGTATTCATTACCACAGGATTGAATGCTGCAGTAAGTTGCAACGGGGCTGTGAATGCAATCAGCAGTAGTAATCCAGCAAGCCCAATAATATTCAATCCATGCAAAAATATAGATCGGTTCCATTTCAGAAAGCATAAGCCAAACAGTATTTCACATCCCCCGAAAAGTCCAACCAGGATCTTGGCAAGTGCCAGCTCAAAACCCATATTTTGCCAAATACTAATTTCGGCTGGGGATTGGAACAGGATTTTTGGAATGAGTCCTTGATAGAGCCAGAGCATTGCCAAAGTCAACTGGATGGTACGAAGTGATTGTATGAATACAGGTTTAGGAGTCACGGATAGCTTCTTCCAGAAAGTGGCGTTTATTTTCGCTGGATGGAATCAGGCAATACTCGGTTTTGCCAAATAACCTGTAACGATTTAAAGCGACCACACGATACAGAAAATCCCGGATAAAACGCGGAACCAAATAACCTGCGCTCATTAAATTAAAGGGAAAACCGAGATGTTGCAGCACCTTCAGCAAGGCAGTCGATTCCGTATAGAGTGTACCATCTTGAATGACGAGCATCGTGGTGTAATGTTCGGTTGGCATCTGATAATGTTCGAGCAGTGCCGTACCTAAAGGCGATTGGGCGGAAACCAGTTTAAACTGTATCTTCTTATCGTATTGAATCAAAAACCGTGCCCAGCCATTGCAGATCCCGCAAACAGCATCAAATAAAACGATGTCGTGTTGTTGAATGATGTCTTCAATATTCGGATGCATTGTTGTATTTCTTTTTGTGCTGACTTGCTTCTATATTGCTTGATGCCGCAATAAAAAACCACCCGAAGGTGGTTTCTATACATGTCTAAACTGGCTTAGAGAAAGCTAGGCAAACCTTTGGCTGGATCGGTTTCACGTGCCGCTTGGGCATCTGCTACGGTCATGCCGAGTGCTTGTGCTACGCCTTCGCCGTAGGCTGGATCACAGCTATAACAGTTGCGGATGTGACGGTATTTGATGAAATCTAGTGCATCACCCATTGCTCCGGCCGTGTTATTAAACAGAGCTTGTTTCTGCTGGTCATTCATCAGGTTAAACAGGGCACGGGGCTGGCTGAAGTAATCATTGTCATCTTCACGGAAATCCCAGAAATCGGCATCACCGGTGATTTTCAGTGGCGGTTCTCTGAATTCCGGTTGTTCTTGCCACTGGCTGAAACTGTTCGGCTCGTAATGTGGCAATGAACCATAGTTGCCATCCATGCGGCCTTGACCATCACGGCGGTTCGAATGTACAGGACAACGTGCAGCATTAACCGGAACCTGTGAATGATTTACTCCTACACGGTAACGCGCTGCGTCGGCATAGTTGACCAGACGAGCCTGTAACATACGGTCCGGTGAGTAGCTGATGCCTGGCACCAGATTGCTTGGTGCAAAGGCAGCCTGTTCTACATCCTGGAAATAGTTTTCCGGATTGCGGTTCAGCTCGAATTCACCGACTTCAATCAGTGGATAATCACCCTTCGGCCAGACTTTGGTCAGGTCAAATGGATGATAAGGCACTGTTTCAGCTTCCAGTTCCGGCATGACCTGAACGTACATTTTCCATTTTGGATAGTCACCACGTTCGATGGCATCAAACAGGTCGGTCTGGCTGCTTTCACGGTCTTTGGCAATCAAGTCTGCAGCTTCAGCATCGGTCAGGTTTTGAATACCTTGCTGGGTACGCATATGGAATTTCACCCAGAAGCGTTCATTATTGGCATTAATAAAGCTGAAAGTATGGCTGCCAAAACCATGCATATGACGGTAACCGGTCGGGATCCCACGATCCGACATGACAATAGTTACTTGATGCAAAGCTTCGGGTAAGAGTGTCCAGAAATCCCAGTTATTGGTGGCACTGCGCTTGTTGGTTTTCGGGTCACGTTTGACTGCCTTATTCAGGTCAGGGAACTTGCGGGCATCACGCAGGAAAAACACCGGGGTGTTATTGCCGACCAGATCCCAGTTGCCTTCTTCGGTATAGAATTTCAAGGCAAAACCACGAATATCACGTTCCGCATCGGCCGCGCCACGTTCACCCGCCACCGTTGAGAAACGCGCAAACATTTCGGTTTTTTTGCCGACTTCAGAGAAAATTTTAGCGCGGCTATATTGGGTAATATCATTGGTCACGGTAAAGGTGCCGAAAGCACCTGAACCTTTGGCATGCATACGACGCTCTGGAATGACTTCGCGGACAAAGTTGGCCAGTTTTTCATTCAGCCATAAATCCTGGGCAAGTAAAGGTCCACGCGCACCTGCCGTCATACTGTTCTGGTTGTCGACCACAGGTGCACCAGCTTCAGTGGTCAGGTGGGTGACAGGGCATTTTTTAAAATCTTGGCTCATCTTTCCTCTCCAAGTTTTGAATATCTTGTGTCGTTTATCTAGTATTCATAAGATATTGAGATATATGCTAATCAGATCAGGTTTCACTATATTTACAATATCTTTAAATAAAGGGTGTTACAGCACAAAACGGAATTCAGGATATAATTGAGTGAGATCACTCAAAACGTATTTTTAAAGTTAATAAAGTTTAAAATATTGAAAATTAAATGGTTACTCTTAAAAAGTAACGGGTTTTCCACTCTCTAACAATATCAAATTCTATATATTTTGAATAACTCGAATAATGAATGGGATTAAACGAAAATAACAATATCTAAGTCCATAATATGTTTTTATCAAAGGATAAAAATAATAAGTGAAAAGTGTTATTTAAAATACATTTTATAACTGATTTATTTTAAATAGTTTTTTAATTGAGTTTTGTTTGGCTGAAGAAACCCATAAAAATAATGAATGAAATAGGGGTGTTTTCTGGCTATAGCTCCCATTTTTGTATATAGAAAATCCTAGCTAAATGGGCTTTATTTTTAAAAAAGCATTGGCAAATATGCTTGAAAATTAATCAGTCGGCCCTATAATTATCTCACTCCTTCCTCCAAATGATATAGAGAGCAAGATGGCCAAGAAAAAAACAGCCGAGCAGGTAGTGATCCACAATTTTGTGGCAAAACACATGCATGAAGTCAACAAAAGCCAGGTTTTTGTAGATCGAAAGAAAAATTCAAAACGTGGCTACAACAAGCACAGACAAGGGCGATATTCCATGGAAGATCGCCCTTTTTTAATGGCCGCTTAAGGTCTGTAAGGTGGCTGGGGACGACGTGGGGGCTGCTTAGGATTAGTTTTAACTGGAGAGAGCGGGGCGACAGGTCGGTTGTTACGAGTTTGCGAATATTGATTTGGATACCGGGATGATGTTGTCGATTCATCCGCAATTAAGTCATTAAAGAATTTATTGAGTTTGCTTTGCACTGGTGCTTTGTGGTGAGGGGAATGAGGCTGTGGTCTGGCCTGCTGAAAACTGGCAAATTGATCTTTTTGTTGATGATAGAGTCTGGCAGCAATGACGGAGGGGTCATCTCTGCCTAAACGCCGCCGTTGCGATGCCGAAATTTCAATGCCCAATAATGGAGTCATTTTAGGCCGATCGGCATAGCTCATTGCTCGATTGCTGGCGGGGCGTATATAAGATGAACCGGAATTATGAGCTTCTTTGCGGGCAGCCAAGGCCGGTGCAAGAATGACCACATAGAACACCGCAACAATCATGAACAGGATGACCAGAAATTCCATAACCACCTCTACCACTGTCGAGGGACTGGAAAAAGTCCCGTATTAGGCACTCACCATACGTGATGCAGATTTCACCATATCCCCTAAACCATGGGTTCTGAAATAATATTCTAGCCAGCTTTTTACCATGAGCGGATTGTCCATTTTTAACACATGTTGCAGCAATTCTTGTGCATCACTCATCGGAACATGACAAATGGTTTTACGTACTCGCAAAATATTACTGGAACTCATCGACAGGGTATTAAAGCCCATGGCCATGAGCAAAACTGCAGACAGCGGATCGCCCGCCATTTCACCGCAGATACTGACCGGTTTTTCATTACGATGACAGTCCTGCACCAGACGGGTCAGGGCACGCAGTACTGCAGGGTGTAAATGTGAATAGACATTGGCTACCCGTGGATTATTGCGATCCACAGCCAACAGATATTGGGTCAGATCGTTGGAGCCGACCGAGAAGAAATCCACCAGTTCGGAAAATTCATCAATCTGATGAAGCACACTCGGCACTTCCACCATGATGCCGAGTTTTGGTTTATTTACCTTGACCTGTTCTTCTTCTTGAATCGCCGCATGGTCACGTTCCAGCAGATAGAGCGCTTCCTCGACCTCGCTGACACTGGTCACCATCGGCAGCAGAATATGCAGGTTATTCAGTCCGATACTGGCTTTGAGCATGGCGCGAATCTGTGAAGAAAAAATTTCCGGATGATCCAGGGTAAAACGAATGCCACGCCAGCCGAGTGCCGAATTTTCTTCTTCAATCGAGAAATACGGCAGGTCTTTGTCTGCACCAATGTCCAGCGTTCGCATCACCACCGGTTTATTGGCAAAATGACTGAGTTGCTGACGATAAATCGCACGTTGTTCTTCCTCGCCCGGGAAGCGGTCACGCAGCATAAACGGAATTTCAGAACGGTATAAACCGACACCTTTGGCACCGCGCTGCACGCCACGCACCACATCAATCATCAGGCCGGTGTTGACGTACAGTTTTACGGCGATGCCATCCGGGGTAATTGCATCTTTGGTTTCGTACTGACGCAAATCTTTGGCAATCTGTTCTTCTTCTTTTTGAATTTCTTTATAGCGACTGCGCAGGCGACGTGGCGGATTAATAAAGACCCGACCCTGATGCGCATCGACAATCATCTCCACATCATCGAGGGTATTGATTGGCAGTTCGGTTACACCGACTACGGTGGGAATGCCAAGGGCACGCGCCACGATCACCATATGCGAGTTCATGGCGCCTTCGGTAGTGACAATCGCGGCAATTTTATCCACGGGCAGTTCAACCAGTGCAGCCGTCGATATTTCCTCACCAATCAGAATACTTTCATCGGTCAATTCACGGTGACTGGCATCGGCTTCCTGTAAACGTGCCAGAATGCGGCGACCCAGATCTTTTAAGTCCGCCACTCGCTCACGTAAATAATCATCTTCCATCTGGGAAAATTGTGCCACATGATTGTCAATGACAATTCGCACGGCGCCTTGTGCCCAGTGACCTTCACGAATAAAGGCCTTGATTTCTGAAGGCAGGGCATTTTCATCCAGCATACGCAAAAACACGCTAAACAGTGCGCGTTCCTCGGCCATCAACGCATCCTGCATTTTGTCATCTAGCGACTGAATTTCTTCGCGGACTGAATTCAGGGCGTTATCTAATAGCTCCAGTTCTTCGCTAATGTCATCCGCTTCACGGTCAGGGACTGCGGCAAGATCTGCTGGCGGATAGAGAATCACTGCACGACCTAAGGCAATACCACCGGAGCCAGAAACTCCCTGAAAGGTTTTATAGGCGGGCAGGTTGCTTGGCTTACGGAATACATCGATATTGCCGACGGCATGGGCATGGGCGATGACGCCAGAAAGCTGCGCACAGAGTGTCACCAGAAAGGATTCAGCAGCTTCAGAAAAGTCCTGTGATTCTTTGTTCTGAACCACCAGCACACCCATCACCTTACGGCGATACATCACTGGCACACCGAGGAAGGAGTTATAAATTTCCTCACCGGTTTCAGGTAAAAACAGGAAGCGCTCGTGTTTAGGGGCATTGTCCAGATTGACAATTTCCTCACGCTGTCCAACCAGGCCCACCAGACCTTCGCCGGTCTGCAAAGACACATGGCCGACAGATTCTGCATTCAGGCCTTTAGACGCCATGAGCAGATAACGCTGATTGCGTTCATCGAGGAGGTAGATCGAGCAGACATCAACCTGCATGGCCTCGGCCACATGCTTGACCATAATGTCGAGTGATTCATGCAAACTGGTGGACGCATTGATCTCCTGAACAATACGTCTCAAGGTGTCCAGTTGCATATTCGACATAAGGTCTGCTCCGTCTATTCAGAATTTCAGTAATGAAGTTTATTTATAACAATAGCCGCGTAAAAAATCTGCATTATTTATGCGATTTTTTAAGGTTTTTGCTGGGGCAGTTGCTGACACAACTCCACCAAGGCTTTGCGGTAAACATCACGTTTGAAATTCACGACTTGACCGAGTGGGTACCAATAACTGACCCATTGCCATTGATCAAATTCGGGCGGATCAGACAGATTCAACTGAATATGCTGAACGGGGGCCGTGAGTTTGAGTAAAAACCACTTTTGTTTTTGACCGATACAGACCGGATCAGAGTCCGTACGAATGTATCGATGCGGCAAACGATAGCGCAACCAGCCTTTGGTTTGCGCGACTATCTGGACGTGTTCGGGCAATAAGCCAACTTCTTCTCTCAGCTCACGATAGAGTGCCTGCTCGGGGGTTTCTCCATATTGGATCCCGCCTTGTGGAAATTGCCATGCATTATGACCAATGCGTTTTGCCCATAAAACCTGTCCAGCATCGTTTGCCAAAATGATCCCGACATTCGGTCGGAAACCTTCAGAGTCGATCATTTGGCTACCTAAAAATTGTTTAATTTATGCCTTTGCCATCGGGGAGCATTATTTCGTTATCCAACTCGAAAAAAGCAAAGTTTAAAAATGTTAAAATTGCTATGATCTTAACGAATTTCTATCGACTAGCGGAGATAGATTTACAATTTTTTTCTTAAATTTCAGTTTTAACGAGTATTTTCATGAAATTGGCGCTATTTGATCTCGATCACACCTTGTTAAACACGGATTCGGATCATTCTTGGGGAGAGTTTCTGGTCAGTGAGGGCCTGGTCGATCCAGTTCAGCATCGCGCCATGAATGACAAGTTCTATGACGATTATAAAAAAGGTGAGCTGGATCCTTATGCCTATAATGAATTTGTGTTCCAGTTTCTAACCCAACATGACAATGATTATTTGATTGAATTACATCAACTGTTCATGCAAAAAGTCATTCGTCCACAAATGCGTCCTGAAGGTTTTAAAGCCATTGGGCGCCACCATGAAGCAGGGCATACCTTAGTGGGGATTACCGCGACTTCAGACTTTATTACCGCCCCCATTTTTCGTGAATTCGGAATTACTGAAATTATTGCCACCAATGCTGAAGTCATTGATGGTAAATATACTGGTAAAGTCATCAATACAGCGTGCTATCAGCAAGGCAAGTTGGTGCGTCTGGAACAATGGCTGGAGGGTCGCAATGTAACCGAGTCTTGGGCCTATTCAGATTCGATTAATGACCGTTTCCTGCTGGAATATGCGGATCATGCGATTGCAGTGAATCCGGATGATCGCTTGGAAACTCTAGCCCAAGAACAAGGCTGGGAAATACAGGACTGGTCGATCTAATCACTCCGAACTCATTGATGTGATTATTAAGTACAACTTCGGTTGTGCTTTTTATTTGCCTCATTTGAATATTAATGTTTTTTCATAGTCCGGCTGAATCAGACATGCTATGCTCAAAAAACAGGACATGATAACAATAGTAGATTCTGAGGTATGAGATATGACTCACGTTCGACCGCGTATGACACATCTGTTCCAGCAGCTTGGCTTGGATGCCAGTGCAGAAGGTATTGAAACATTTATTCACGAGCATCAATTGCATAAAGATCTGACTTTACTGGATGCGCCGTATTGGTCAGAGGCACAACGTCAATTTTTAAAGCGAGAAAATAGCCTCTGATGGCGAATGGGCGATTGTGGTAGATCAACTCAATGAATCCTTGCATGAAAATTCAACCAGTGAAGGATAAGATATAAAGCCAATCGTATGATTGGCTTCTTTTAGGCCATCACCTTACCTTTAGCGAACCCGTTTCCAGATCGTGACTTGTGACAGCGTGTGTTGATACTTTCTGGCCGTTTCTCGAATCACAAAAGGCACATCTTGGGGTTCGGCCACCAATTCAAAGTGCTGGGTTAAGATATTGCTTATACCAGCCAAGGTCGTGATGTTTTCCCCATCCTCCTGAAAACCGCCTAGCCACTCACTACGTGCCGTATGTTCTTCCAGCCAGGTATAGGGCGAACTCAGCATTAAAATTCCACCTATATTGATACGTTTATGAATCTGCAATAAAAAGTCTTTCGGATGATGCAGCCGGTCAATCAGATTCGCTGCCAGAATAAAATCATAGCCGCTAAAATGTGCTTTCAGGTTGCAGGCATCGGCCTGAAAAAATTCCGTTTTCGACGCAACCTGATCCAAAGCGACATCTTCAAGTGAACAGCTTTTTTCTTCGCTTAATTCACCTTCTAGTGGCAGCTGATAACGTACCCTATGGCCTTGAGCCAAATAAACTGCTTGCTGGATAAAGCGTGCCGAAAAGTCCAAACCGGTTACCTGATCAAAAGAGCGTGCCAGTTCAAAGCTGGCGCGGCCGGTAGCACAGCCAATATCTAAGGCACGATGGCACGGCGTTTGCTGAAAATAGGGTTGTGCCAGATCGACCAGTGTTTTGGCAAAATTAGCGATACCAAAATATTCGATACCATACTGGAATTCCAGATATTGGGAGACCAGCTGGTCGCTTTCATAATGCGAAGGGAAATGTTGCAATGCTTGATCAGAAGCGACGTAGCGAAAACCAGCGTGCTGAAAGAAATGCCGTCTGAAGGCGTAGCGGGAACTATATAAAGCTTCATTGCCCGCCGAAATCCAGGAGCCACCTTTCATCAGGTTATGGCGACC
>SPVA01000013.1 GCA_013530545.1 Acinetobacter lwoffii | reverse complement strand
ATCAGAAAGCTTGTTTGAATCGATGTATTTCATCCGCAGATTATGCACGAATGCCAAGAAATTTGGAGTGCAAATATTAACCAAAAAGAAGATCATTTTTTGATTTATGAAAGAGATCTTGTGAAGTGGGGTTTTTATTTAAAGCATTAATGTCTTTGTCAAGAAAATACAAACAAGTACTTTTCCTTTTATACTTAAGAAATTCAGCTTCCTCAATGATTAAAGACGTCTATAAGTTTAAGGGAATATAAAATTTCATATGGCTATGGTGATAATTTTGTATTAACGCACTTCACTAGACTTGGCCTTATGCATCAGTTATCTCAATGTTATTAAACTACTTAACTTGAAAAATTTTTAATAAATCATTATTTAATAAACAAGTTACTAAATAATAATTAGAAATACTACTTCGCCCAAACGACACTATCATTTACAAAAATGGACAATAGACATTCATCACCAGAGGGTTATACTAGCTAGACCATTTCTAAAACCATGGAGAACAAAGATGGTTACTGCTGGCGAAAAACCCGGAACAGGCTTCTATTTTTGTGTTCAATGCGGACACCGCACCTACTTAGAAATTGGTACTGATCGTTTACCACCGTGTACCAAATGCCAAGGCAATCAATTTAACAATAAGAATGCCTAAGCAAGACAACTCAAACAGTTATCCTCTGTTTTGAACGAAAGCCCTATTACTCAATAGGGCTTTTTGCTATCTAAACTTCGCTATTTATGATTTAAATTTGTTTGAAAATTGATCAATAAAACCCCATATAAAACTCTAGATTCACAGTGTTTAGGGCAGCTCAATTGCAACATTATCTTGATCTTAATCATGACTCAGGTGTTGCCAATTATGAGATTGGTAACGAGTTTATTCGGGTTCAATTTAAGAAAACCTCGAAAGTCTATACCTACAGCTATAGCAGTGCCGGTTATCAGCATGTCGAAAACATGAAACAGCTCGCTCAATATGGGGATGGGCTAAATGCCTATATCAATCATCATACCCGACAGCTTTTTGTACGTTAAAACTGGTCTGCTTCTTGCTTCAGTGAAAGTCCTAGAAGGCAAATATTTTCTAAAGGATAAATATCTGCCTAGAAATAGTGCAAGTGCATATATTAAAAAGAGGGCTATCACCTATGGATATTCAACAGCACGCGCCAGAATCAGGAAAATTAGATAAAAAAGCCCATTTCTATTCTGCATGGCCGCTGATCCTGATTCTTTTTGGGGGCGCGATTGGCTCGTTTTACGCTGTGATCGCTTATCTGCTTAATCTGAAAATTTATAGTTCTGAACTGACCAGGCTCAACAAGGTCTTGGCCAATCTTCTGTGCGGGATGTCAGCGATCAGTGCCTGGTGGTTTAGTGCGCAATGGATTCAGGGAACATTCTTTCAATAAAATAGTAATTATTTCCTGAATATAAATTGCAATAAAGTCTCATTTTGGCGAATAAAAAAGCGTAAAAAATAAGAAATGGAATTTATTTCTCTATATTGGGGTTAATAGTGAAATAAATTTTCAGATTTAATCGAAATTAAAAAAACATAGGAAATTAATCCCGTCCATCTTTGCCTAATATAGCTTTCAAGGGTGTGATGGGATCGGAAAGAGTAGCATGCTGTGAGCGGCGCAAAACGCGAGTGCAGTACGAACCCAAAAGGTCTCGATCCGGCTTAGGACGCTATAGACCAAAAGTTTATAGGCTATAAGATCAGGTCTTACAAAGAATGATAGTTGAAGTAAACCATTGCGAGTTTTCCCAACACCCTAAAAAATTCTCTAGTAATATACGCAGAATAAAAAATTAAAATAAATATAAATCATAAATTTAAGAAAAATATCTAGCTGCGCAAGATACAAATAAGCCCTTCATTTCTCAACATGATCTGTTATTTTAAAACATCAGCTGCCCCTTAGGGGAATCCTCATGAATCTCGATATCTGGTGTCGCTTTTTACTGTTTTGCACACTGATCAATTATGTCATTCTCATGATCTGGTTCGTGGTCTTTGTCTTTGCCCGAAACTGGATGAAACAGGTGCATGGAAAATGGTTTCAGCTGTCAGATACCAGTTTCGATGTGATTCATTATTCAGGGATGGCGCTCTATAAAATTGGGATTCTGCTGTTTAACCTGACGCCGTTAATTGCAATCTATCTGATAAATCAAGGTTAAGTACGATGTTGTGATTGAATCTTCGAGTGATAAAAATAAGATTGAATTAGTATCATTTTATCGCTACTTGATAGCGTGGCAGGATCAATAAGAACGAAAAAAGATTTCAAAGGAGTTGAAGGATGAATCAATTCAAACCGGCCCTGATTTTAGGCGCCTTGATCGGCTTGGGAATGATTATTACAGGATGGATTCTGGGCAATAGCGCGCTGAAAATTAAACAGTATGAACGTATAGTTTCGGTCAAAGGCTTGTCGGAACGCGAAGTCAAAGCCGATGTGGCGGTATGGCCAATCCGCTTTAATGCCGGCAGTCAGGATTTGGCCGAATTGTACGATACCATGCAAACCAATACCCAGGAAATTCAGACCTTCTTAAAAAATGAAGGATTTAGCACGGAAGAAATTACCAGTGCTTCACCGAGTATCACCGATAAATACGCCCAGCAATATGGCGGGGATGCCAATGTCGCGCTACGTTACACCGCCAGCCAGACCATTACAGTCTATACCCATAAAATAGATGCAGTGCGTGCGGCACAAAGTCGTCTGGTGGCTTTGGGTCGAAAAGGCATTGCCTTTGCCGGAGATGATTCTGGACAAAGAACGGAATATTTATTTACCAAGCTGAATGACATCAAGCCGGCGATGATTGAACAGGCCACCGAAAATGCGCGCAGTGTAGCCGAAAAATTTGCGGCAGATTCAAAAAGCAGTCTGGGCAAAATCAAGTCCGCCAATCAGGGGCTGTTTAGTATTGAAGATCGCGACAGCAATACCCCGTATTTGAAGAAAGTGCGTGTAGTCTCGACGGTCGATTATTATCTGGCAGATTAAGCTGAGCTGGTCAAGCACGGTAATTGACAGCCTAGAAGCCGCTTGTTATTTTGCGCGCATTGTTCCAGATGCTGTACCCTTAAAATGCCCATCAATAACGACTTTGTCTATTGTCCACCGCAAGAACCGCTGCATATCGTTTATGAAGATGATGATCTGGTGGTGATTGAAAAGCCGGCCGGATTATTGTCGGTTCCGGGGCGTTTACCTGAACATCACGACAGTGCCTATTTGCGGGTACTGGACCAGTATCCGCAGGCCAAAATTACCCATCGTCTGGATATGGCCACCTCCGGTATTTTGATGTTTGCCAAACACCGCGATGCAGAAGTGGCAGTGAGTAAAATGTTTCAGGCACGCACGGTACTTAAAAATTATGTCGCGCTGGTACAAGGCAAACTTGAGGGTGAGGGCAGCGTCGAAGTACCTTTGATTACTGACTGGGAAAACCGTCCGCGTCAGATGGTGCATTTTGAACTGGGCAAGGCCGCCAAAACCTTGTATCAGGCCTTAGAATATCTACCCCAGCAAGACATTAGTCGGGTGTTGTTGACCCCCATTACCGGCCGTTCCCATCAGCTACGAGTGCATATGCTGCATATCGGTCATCCCATTACTGGCGATAAAATTTATCATCCTGAACCCCAGCGCAGTCCTTTAAATCGTATGGCCTTGCATGCCAGTTATCTGGCTTTTACCCAGCCTTTGAGTGGTGTCACGGTCGAAATTAAGGCAGCCATACCGTTCTAATTTGATTCTGCTTAATAGTTAGATTCAACCGGACACATGTTTTTTAAGCTCATAAATATAATGAGGTTCAAGCCCTTAAACTGGGCAACCCGAATAAAAAGTGTGAGAATTTATTTCGATAGTAGCTTGGAGATGAGTAGCTTTACAAGCATGTTCAAATGAAATTTTCTACTGATCCATTGCCTGATCGGTTGTCACTACCGCACATAAATTTTTAATGTTCGGTTTATCTCTTGACGATAAGCCTAGAGATTTTTTATTCTTTTATCTCCCGCTATAGGCCTGATGCCTTTATTTTTATGATTTTTTAACCTTCCTTTCATTATTTTTAAACTTTCAAATTATATCCTTTGATATAAAAAATATCGTAAGTTGTTTCAGAATGGATTTGTCTTGAGCTGGAAAGTAGTCAGTCATACATGACTTGCACATAAAAATTTTGTAGAAAAATAAAATGAATGAATGACTTAGTATTGATCAACGGCTTTGATTATCTGGCCGAAGTGATGCAAAATTAATCATGACTTTATAATAAATTTTTAATTTGATGGTTTAGGGCGCTGCCCGGGGTTAAAGGAAAGAACGATGCTCAGTATGGCTCTCTTCGTTCTCGCGAGTATTTTAATATGTGCATTGCTATGGAGCTTAAAGGTACAGGCTTCATTACGCAGCAATATCCAGTTTTTACAGGAAAACCTGGATCATTCCCGCAGCAAATTGGCAGATTATGAAACTCAAGTCGATGAATTGAATTATGAAATCACCCAATTGCGGGTACAAAATGGCAGTTTAAACATTGCCCTGAATAAATATAAAAAATATCAGGATATCTGGGATATCGAGCAATATATTATTAACCGGACTTTGCAGGCTGAAAACTTTGTTGAAGCGACCAAGCTGGATGCTTCGATCATGATCGATGATCTCAAAGCCTATATCGCAAGAGTAAAAGATTATCTTGCCCAGTTTCAGGCGCAGGCCGTGGCCGAGGTTGAGCAGGAGGCCCGACAAAGTTTGCACGGTTATTATGAACAGGCTAAACAACAGCATCGCTTGCAAGAGGTATTGAGTGCTTTACAGCATAAAATACAGGCCCAGCGCTTCGGCTTGCAGCTTCCCGCAACACAGGTTTTAGAGCAGCTGATTGAGGGTTATAGCGAAACGGATGCGGTTCGGCATTTACGCAATGTCCGTGACAGAATTCAACAGGCCATAGAAAAACAGCAGGTGGCGAGCTGTAATTATGTCGACGACAATCGCCGTCGAAGTACTATTGAAATCCTGAGTCTGGCTTTCAACTGTAAGGCAGATTTATATCTCTCTCAATTAAGCACAGAAAATTTGGGCGAGATATTGCAGGCCTTAAAGGATGATTATGTCTTGCTGAATTATACCGGGCAGACACTGAGTCAGGCGATGATTCAAGAATCCTATCTTGATCTGCGTTTAGAAGAACTCAAGTTTGCTGCGCTGGTTTTGCAATTGGAACAGGATCATCTGCATCCACACATCGCGTAGATCATGACATTCATAGGTCTAGAAGATTTTTACCAGAGTATTCTGAATGCCATAAGTTGGTTTAAATCCTGATATTTTTCAGGATTTTTGGCCTTGAGGAATCTTGACTATATTGATCCTCTTACTTATTTTTATATTTATAAAAATCATATGTTTATTTATGGTTAAAAGATAATATTTTTTGTCTGTATCTCGATAATTGTACGAAAATCAGCTAATCTTAAATGCAGAATAAAACAGCATCATAATAAGGATACTTCTATGTCACGTGATTACAATCAATTCCCGGACGATGAAAATGGCAATGTACTGTGGCAAATGCATCAGGATGGCGACGACTTGCAAGAGGCACATGAAATTGAATTTTCGATTGCCTTTGCGGATGAAGCGCAGGCGGATCGTTGTGCCTTGCATCTATTAAAAGAAGAGCAAAAAATCAGCCTGTTTCAGGACGAAGAAAGCGATACCCTGGAATGGATCATCACGATTTATGTGTATATGGAACCTGCTTACGAAGATATCGTGGATCTGGAACAATGGTTCAGCAAAATCGCGGCACAATTTCAGGGTGAATATGATGGTTGGGGTTGCATGGCCTATGTCTATGATGATGAGTTGGATGACGAAGAGGGCAGCCTGCGTAGTAGCTGAGCATGCTTGTATTTAAAGCATTTAAAGTAAGAGACCCGGTGCTGCCGGGGTTTTTATTGCTCTATTTAATCGTTATATGAAGATTTGAGCTTGAGTATAGATACATACTCATTATATATAGCCAGCTCAAAACTGGATAAAATAACTCAGATGAGTACTTAACTCAGGCTGATGATTTAGTCACAATAAATGCAGGGAATATCCCGCAATAAAAAAATAATAAGAACAAAGGACAAGAAAAAATGAGTTACACCTTAAAAATGCATCGTGTGTTCAGTGCACCACCGGAGCGGGTGTATCGTGCCTTTGTGCATCCGGATGCATTGGCCAAATGGCTGGCACCACATGGCTTTATTGCCAAAGTAGAACATGCGGAAGTCAAACCTGGTGGCAGCTATAAAACCACCTTTACCAATTTTTCTACCGGAACCCAGCATCATTTTCATGGCATTTATCATGAGGTCATTCCCAATCAGCTACTGCGCTATACCGATCAGTTTTCTACCCCCGACTTGCAGGGTGAAATAGAGGTCACGATCATCTTTGAAAAAGTCTCAATCGGTACAGGTTTACACATTATTCAGGTAGGTTATCCGGATGTGGTGCCGCCAGCGGTATGTCATTTGAGCTGGCAGGAATCACTGCAACTTCTGTCTTTGCTGGTTAATCCGCAGATTTCAGACAATTAATTCCTTCGATCTCCTATGTTGGCTTCATCCTCATGTCCTCTCCATGAGCGCGCCTGACAAAGATGCTATACTGTGCGCTTATTTGTTTCATTTATTTTATTTTTCTCTTTTTTTCGAGGTTCTTATGGGTCTGCCAAACTGTCCAAAATGTCAATCTGAATATACCTATGCAGATGGCGATCTACTGATCTGTCCAGAATGCGCACACGAGTGGAAAGAAGGTGAAATCACTGAAGAGCAAGTGATCATTAAGGATGCCAATGGCAATGTACTGGCGGACGGTGATAGGGTAACAGTGATTAAAGACCTGAAAATCAAAGGTTCATCTTCAGTGGTGAAAGTGGGCACCAAAGTCAAAAGTATCCGTTTGTTGCCTGATGCTGCAGATGGGCATGATATCGATTGTAAAATCGAGGGAATCGGCCCGATGAAACTGAAATCAGAATATGTAAAGAAAGCTTAAATTTAGCCCTAGACTAAAATTCTGACGAGAGAATAATACGGTTGATGTATCGTATTATTCTCATTATTGCTGAAATTCTGGGCTGATCATTTTCCTGCCGCCCTGATCCTCGCATTTCGATTTGAGACCACTTTAATGCCGCACCTGCATCTGGAATATTCTGACAATCTGCAACATATTGAGATCAAATCCTTATTGGTCGCGATCCATGAGGCACTTTTTAGCGCCAGCTATGTCACGGATCTCAATGATTTAAAAAGTCGCGCGATTATGCAGCAGGACTATATGATTGGACTGAATATTGTTACAGATCAGGCCTATGTGTATGCCAAAGCTTCACTGTTGAGCGGTCGCAGTGTCGAAGTTCGTCAGGCAATTTTCAAATTGGTGCTCGACCTCATGCAGCAATATATTGCGCCACAGCCTGAATTGAAAATATAACTTTGTGTCGAAATCATTGAAATGCCAAAGCAGACTTATAGTAAAGCTATTGTCTGAAGGATGGCTTTTATCTGTTGATATGACATGGATCAAATAGCTTGAAATTTTATCAACGCCGTACGAAATTTATAAACAGATCGACTTGGTTTGCAATGGTCAGCTATCTTATTCAGATTTAAATATATTTTTCTTTTAAATGACGCTTTATGTCATTTACAGACATACGATAAAAGTTCTAAAGTAACTTTTAATCGCTGCTGATTTTTGAATCATCCAATCTAGAAACGGCATATTCATCCTGATTGAAATAAAAATAATTTAAAAATAATCTTCAGGCGAGCTGTACCGAATCAGACAATGGAGAGAGCAAAGCGAAAACAGCGCTTTAGCATAGGCAAAATAATAAGAACAAAAAGATCAGAAATCCGGTGAGTTGATTGAATCCAAGATTTCAGGTCTGACTTGTCCGGTTGAGGAAAATTTGATGCAGATTTTTGGGGATGAACAATTGGTTCGGGAAGTCATGGCATTTCTTCGAGAGTGGGATAATGCCATAGCCAGACTCGAAATTCAGGATATTATTGAATTGTGCCGACCGGAGATCCGTCTGGTTGATGTCAGTATGGAGGTTAAAGGTGTAGAAGCCTATCAGGCACTCTGGCAGCAATATCGGGCATTTATACCGGAAGGCATACGCATCGAACGCCAAGACCTTAATATTCATGTCACTTCTGATCTGGCTGTAGTCGATGGTTATGTACGGGTGAGTTATGCGGTGATTGAACCGATTTTCCAGCTGGGCTGGTGTCGGGTCAGCATGTGCCTGAGCAAGCAGCAGGGCAAATGGCAATTGCTGCATCAACATACTTCAGTCCCTGTGCAACTCGAAACCCGGAAAATGCGCCGGATCAAAAGCGTGAGTTAATCTATTTACCTGAAAAGATTTAAGTGAAATATCTTTGCAAATGATTACAGGAATACCTTTGTAACAAAAATATAGAAAGTCCTAAATTATGTTGAAGGAATAATATTTTAGGACTTTTCAGGTGGATAACAACAAGAACAGTCAAGTAAAACCACGACAGGCCAACCTGCAACAACAGACTGAAGTATTGATGCCGGATCAGTCCGAGCGGCAGCGCACCCAACATGCACTCAGAATGATGGCAGGCTTTGTAATTGCTGCTGTAGTCATGACGGCATTGTATTTTGGTCGTGATATTTTTATTCCGCTGGCTCTGGCCATTCTGCTGGCATTTTTACTTTCTCCTCTGGTTTCTCGCTTAAAGCGCTGGGGCTGTCCCCAATGGGCGGCGATTGGCCTGGTCATGTGCCTGACCTTGTCATTTCTGGGCGGCACTGCAACTTATCTGGGAGTACAACTCGGCAAGTTGAGTCAGGAACTGCCGCAATATCAGGACACCATCCAGCAGAAACTAAAAATGCTTGAAAACTATCGTCAGGGACCGAGTATGTGGGATGGCGCGATCCAGACCTTTGACACGGTAGAAAATTCGATAGATACACCCGAACATGAAACAGAAGACCCGAATGTGCAGAATGTCAAAGTGGTCGGTTTGGAACCAACGAGTGAAGAGGCTGCCCTAGACTGGTTGAATAAAATTCTGAATCCACTGGCGATTATCGGGATTGTGTTCCTGTTTATGGTATTAATTTTATTCAATGGCAAAGACTTGCATGACCGTTTTCTGAAACTCTTGGGCGGTAATCTGAATATCGGCACCGATGCGCTGGATGATGCCGGCAAAAGTATCGGAACCTATTTGCGCATGCAGCTGCTGGTCAATGTCACTTATGGCATTCCCATGGCGATTGGGCTGCTGGTGATTGGGGTGCCGGCAGCGATCATGTGGGGGCTGGTCGCGGTGGTTATGCGTTTTGTGCCCTATGTTGGCCCGATCGTTTCAGCTATTTTCCCGATTACGCTGGCCTTCGCCGTTGATCCGGGCTGGGACATGGTGCTCTGGACTGTCGCCTTGATTCTGGTGCTGGAACTGATCAGCAATAACGTGATTGAACCTTGGCTTTATGGGGAAAGTACCGGTCTGTCTACCTTAGCGATTATTTTGGCTGCCACGTTCTGGACCACCCTCTGGGGACCGGTGGGGTTGATCTTGTCGACGCCTTTGACTGCCTGCCTGCTGGTTTTGTCCAACTACGTGCCGGCACTGGGTTTTGTCAAAACTTTGCTTGGCAGTACGCCAGTATTGTCACCCTTCGAACGCTTTTATCAGCGACTGGTAGCCGACGAAGTCAATGATGCAATGCAAGTAGCCAATGATTATATCTGTGCGCAATTGCCAAAAAAGCCCAGTGCGGAGGAGGTGGCCCGTCGGGTACAAATGTTCTATGGTGAAGTGGCCATTCCAGCCATTCGGATTTATTCTCAAGGACATGATACCGATGTTACTGCCGAGCACCGGTTGCGTCTTTATCAGGGCTTGCAGTTCTTTAATCATGCATTCCAAAAAGCTTATCCGAGTAAATTAAGTAACGAGCAGCCCGAAGTCTATTGCGTTGGTGCGCGTTGGGAAATTGACACCCAGATTTCTGCCATGTTGGCACACGCGTTGAATCTCAAAAATATTGCTGCCCGAAATGATCCGGATGTGCTGATTCAATCCAGTGAATCAGGAAAGGGCATTGTACTGCCAGTTTCAATCAAGATTTTATGTGTGTCGATTTTTCATCATGCGCCTGCAGCACAGATTCGGTTGCTGAAATATCGATTGGCGCAGCAATATCCTGAGCTGAAAATCATTTTTGCGACTTGGAGCGTGATGCAGCTGGAGCTTCTGGATGAACTGCAACAATGTTTTGAGCTGGAGGCACTGGTCAATAATGTCGATGATCTGATTCTGACTATCGAAACTTATACCTTGAATGAAGGGGAAAGCTGGTTTGAGAATCTGGAGATCAAGAATGAAAAAGAACGGCAGCAGGCTTTAAATGAGTTGGGATTATTAGATCACCGTCATCAGATCCTTTATAAACAATATATTGAAGAAGCCCGTCAAGCCTTTGACGTTGATTACGCACAAATTTCCTGGCTGAATCAGCACGAAATGTATATTCCAGTCAGTCCTTTTACCCAAGAACCTGTAGCAACCCGACAAATGTGCAAGGATTCAGTCTGTACCCATCTGCTCTATCAAAACGAGCCTTTGGTGATAGAAGATTTGCAACGTGACCCGCGCTTTCCACATTTGTCAGAGTTAAGACAGCATCATATCCGTTTCTATGCCGGTGTGCCCTTAAAAGATAAAAATGGAATTGCGCTTGGGAGTCTGTGTCTGCTGGACAAGCAGCCGAGACAGATGCAGGCCGAAGATATGATTCTACTTAAGGCTTTGGCGCAGGATTTAATGGCGACTTTGAGCAATGAGCGCAAGAAAAAAGATAAACAGAAGCAGATTGAGCAGATGCAGCCAGCCACCTCGGCAAGCATTTTAAATAAGGACTAGATGATGAAACAAAAATGGATCTACAGCATCAAAATTATGAGTATCATATTTAGTCTAGCCAGTATTAGCTCATTAAGTCTAGCGGCCATGCAGGACCTACACTTTTCACATAAAGACTGGGAAATTGCCTGTGATAATACCGGCACCTGCCGCGCTGCCGGTTATCAATCGGATCAAGATATTGATCAGCCGGTTTCGGTGCTACTAGAGCGTGCTGCGGGTGCAAACAGTAGTATCAAAGCCCAAGTCCAGATTTTACCCTTAGCTGCTGCCACACCTACACGACAGCTTCAGCTACAAATTGCCAGCACACCTTATGGTGTGATTGGTCTGAATCGGGAGGGAATAGGGCAACTCAGTACTGATCAAACGCGAGCCTTGCTAAAAGCTGTACAGGGAACAGCTCCGGTTGTATTTAAGAATACGCAATCACGCTGGAACCTGTCGACTTCCGGTGCCAGTGCCGTTTTGCTGAAGATGGATGAATTTCAGCGTCGACTTTCTACGCCCTCAGCCTTGATCAGGCCGGGGAAAAAATCCAATCAGGCGGTGCTCAAAGCTGCAGCGATACCGAAAATTCAGATACCAAAATATCAGTCAGGCAAAGTCACTCAAGCAAAACTGAATACGGCAGCCAGTCAGCAGATGATTCGAAAACTGCAAGCCACCACCAAGGAAGATCAATGTGATTTGCTGTTTAGCCAGCGTTTTCTGGATGATGATGTTATGACCATTTATCCCATTAATGCCCAGAATCAACTGATTCAGATTCCATGCTGGCGTGGGGCTTATAATATGGGTAGTGGCTTCTGGCTGATGGATCGAAACAAGCAATTTAAACAGTTGGTGACGACCTCGGGAGAAACATTTAACCAAGGCCAGATATTTTCCGGGCATAAAGTGCGTGGTTTGGGCGATTGTCTGAGTCAGAACGAATGGGCCTGGAATGGCAAGAAATTTGTCAAAAGCTTCAGTGGTCTGACCGTACAATGCAAAGGCTTCGCCGGTGGTGCTTGGAATTTACCGACCTATGTAAGCAAAATCATTTATCAGGCCAAATAGTATTGTTTAAAAAATAGCAGTGATAAAAAAGCCTGAATGACTCAGGCTTTTTTAGTTTTGATTTTAAGAAGTGTGATCTTAAAAACGCTTTGGAATTCTCTGGCCATTTGGAACAGGAATTTCAGCATTTTTTAATACCCCAAATAACCAGGTTTCAGCATGCTGTACCGCAGTTTTCAACTGATCACCCATGGCCAGACGTCCGGCAATGAAACTGGCCAGTGAACAGCCTGAACCATGATATTCACCTGGCAGACGTGGACAGCGAGTTTCGTTGACCAGCTCACCTGCGATATATAGGCTGTTCTGAATGTAATCTGGCGTATCTTCATGGCCACCTTTGACCAAAACTGCCTGTGCACCCATTTCAAATAATTTTTGAGTGGCCAGTTTGAGGTCTTGCTCACCCGTCAGGGCGCGTAGTTCAACCGTGTTCGGCGTTAAGATAGTGGCTAATGGAATCAACTGGGTAAATGCTTTGACCAGCGTTTCTTGATTACCCAGCGAACCGCCACTATTCGCGACCAAAACCGGATCCAGCACATACAGATAATCTGGATGTGCAGCCAGAAACTCGGCCAGTGCTGCGATATTGTCTGTGGTGCCTAACATGCCAGATTTTACGCAACGAATGGGCAGGTCATTGACCACCGCATTGGCCTGTGCCAACAGCAATTCTCTGGAAGTGGCTTCGAAACCAAAAACCTGCTGTGAATTTTGAATAGTGAGGGCTGTGCAGGCAATTGCCGCATGTGCACCACTTTGACCAATGGCTTCAATATCTGCTTGAAGGCCGGCTCCACCTGAAGGGTCTAAACCGGAAAAGCAAAGTACGGTAGGGCGCAAAATGATGTCCTTCATTCACTAAAATTGCATTAGTATAGGCAAATTTGAATGAACTCTCGATATTAATTTATATCGGTACTAATGAGAGGGGATGGGCGGTGATTAAGAATATTTTAATTGATCTGGATGGGACATTAACCGATCCGAAAGTGGGGATTACGACGTCTGCACGCTATGGTCTGGAAAAGATCGGTCATCCGATTAGTGACGAGATCAATATCGACTGGATTATTGGTCCGCCCTTAAAAGCCTCGCTTGCCAAAATTTTAAATGTTGAGGCCGATCATGTTCTGGCTGAACAGGCCTTGATGGGTTATCGGGAGCGCTTTGCAGTCAAGGGTCTCTATGAAAATCATGTTTTTGAGGGTGTAGCAGAAACGCTGGCAGAACTGAAACGCCGTGGTTATCGCTTGTTTGTCGCTACAGCAAAACCGACAGTGTATGCCAAACAGATTCTGGAACATTTTGATCTGGCCCAGTATTTTACCGACATTTATGGTAGTGAGCTGAATGGCGAGCGAACCAATAAAGCTGAGCTGATTCAGTATATTTTAGAGCAGCAAAAATTACAGGCCGATCAATGCCTGATGGTGGGTGACCGTGAGCATGACATTTTTGGTGCCCGTCAAAATGGTATTGATACTATTGCGGTAAATTATGGTTATGGTAGTCAGGAAGAGTTAGCACTGGCACAGCCTAAATATCAAATAGACCGCTTTAATCAGTTGCTAGATTATTTTAAATAAACCCTAATTTTTGCTTATTTTATTTGAGCTGATTTTTAGAGATATTTTGTCTATAAGCTGCTACATCTATACAGATCAACTCTCTTATTAGATTGTTATCTCAATAAAAATCCCGCAGCGTGCGGGATTTTTGCTCTTACAAGAACATTTAAAGCGTCAAAAACCAGGTCGATGCCAACACCACCATAATGATAATCACCAGTAAAATATTGATGATCGTCATTCGATGTTGGGGTGGAACTCTGGCTTTGGTCAGTGCATTTCCTGCATGGTCAAACAGGATGACATTTTGCACGCTACTTTCATAACCGAGTTCGAGTAACGCGCGCTTTTCAACTTCGGTTAAACCGTCTTCAGGCAGATCCATAATTTGCAG
>SPVA01000027.1 GCA_013530545.1 Acinetobacter lwoffii | reverse complement strand
TGACTTTAACCGTCCATTGCTTAATTCAAGGTAATTTAAAACTTGAATACTTCGGCTATGCACTGATTGTCTCAGCTGCGTTTTTCCTATGGGCTGCCATAGACCAGAAATACCGATAAACAAATTTTTAATTAGCCCAGATGGATGATTTGGCCAGTCATCCATCTGGTGAAAAAAGTGTTTTAACTTTCAAGAATTCCAGCATCCTTTCAGAATAACTATAAAAAGAACATTAAAATAATCCGATAAATGCTCCATAGAGCAAGATCCCCGTCCCGCCCAATTCTGCGATAATTAAACCCAGCATGGCTAAAGTCATTAAACTTCCTGGCAAATGAAACTTACCCAGCTGATGCGGTTGTTTAAACTGATTCGTCGTGTCTTGCAGAAAACCATGTAGCATATAAGCGGCAATCGAGAAGCTAAAAAACAGAATATTGACTAGTACGCAAATCAGATTCACCATACTCGGCAACACTGAACAATAGGCCAGCATTGCCAAAATTAAGGTCGCGGGCGCATAAAGTAGGCTGCTACGATGGGCAATATCGACATAATAATGTGCACGTGACTGAGACGATTGACGAATCTGCCAATATTTCCAGACACCAGTAAACATCCCGATCCACAAGAAGATTCCACTAAAAATAATGCCGATTTTAACGGCCAGCTCAAGTTCCATTAGCTGCATAAGATCATTCCATGTTTATTATTTGACTGACTTTAAAGTCATGTTTTCCCCGAGCTACCCTGCTAAAAATCTATACAGTAAAAGCTTCATGGGATTATAAAAATCATAGTGTAACGTATGTCTGAATTTGAAACATTGACTCTGCAGTGTCAGGATGGCTATAGTTTAAGTGCACGTTTTTATGCAGCTATTTCTGAAACTGAAAAACTTCCGGTATTAGTCTGTCCGGCAACTGGCATTACCAAACAGTTTTATCATCAGTTTTGTGTCTGGTTACAAGCTCAAGGCTATGCCATCATGGTGTTTGATTTTCGGGGGATTGGCGATTCACTACACGGTCCGTTGAGAAATTCAAAAGCCAGTATTGTGCAATGGGGTCAACTGGATATTCCGGCCGCGATAGATGCTTTATTAGCACGTACCAGTACGGAAAAGGTGACTTTACTTGGACATAGCGCCGGAGGTCAGCTTTTAGGCATCGTGCCAAATCATCATAAAGTCGCAAAAGTCGTGGCCGTGTCTTGCTCAACCGGACATATCAAAGGACTTAAAGGTAAAACTAGGCTGCTTGCGCCGGTCATGTTTAATGTCATTTTCCCACTGGCTCGAATCACAAAAGGTTATGGCCCGACTCAAGCGATTGGTATGGGTGAAAATCTGCCTAAAGATGTGGCACGAGAATGGGCACTGTTTTGCAGTAAACCTGGCTATGTGATGAATGCGGTCGGTAAACTTATATCACCTAAAGCGGATTTTCATACTCAAATCACCTGCCCTATGACTGCAATCTGGTCATCTGATGATGAGATTGCCACCGAAGCCAATGTGAAAGATTTACTACGTTTATATCCAAACGCAAAAACCCAAATAATTGAACTTAAACCTAAAAGTTATGCCTATAAGGCCATTGGTCATATGCTGATGTTTAAGAAATCGCATCAGAAGATTTAGATGGTTATTTGCAGGCTGCTGTGTTCTAATACGCTTAGTTTGAGATGAGCCTCTTACAGTATATGGGCTTGACCTATATACGACTAGCCCCTAACCATGGGGCTTTTTATTGCATGTATGATTTTAAAAACGTATTAACATTTAGCCGAAAAATGCAATGATGCTTTGGATCACCACAGCATTCACAATATCAATAAAAAATGCACCACACAGCGGTACAATTAAAAAAGCTTTATGTGATGGACCATAGCTATTGGTCACCGCCTGAATATTGGCAATCGCTGTCGGTGTTGCCCCCATACCAAAACCACAATGCCCTGCTACTAATACTGCTGCATCGTAATTTTTGCCCATAATTCTAAAGGTCACAATTGCGGTAAATAAAATCAATACCGCTGTCTGCGCCAACAAAATGGTAATGAGCGAACCTGCCAAATCGGCCAGTAACCAGAGTTGCAGTGATAGTAAAGCCATAGATAAATACAGGGATAAAGACGCATTGCCAAATACATCGATTGCACGATCGAAGATATCGACTTTTAGCACATGCTCCAAGACATTACGCACAATCACACCTGTGCTTAAAGCCCATACAAAAGTGGGCAATTCAAACCATCTTCCCTGACTGAAGTCTGTCATCTGATTGGCGACAAAAACACACAGGGCAAACATCCCCAAAGTCGACACGGCATTACTGGATGTAATTAATCGGGTTTTCTTTGGATACTCAAAGGGTGCGGTGTTAATGTGCGATTCGAGCTGCTGTTCATTGGTCTCTTGCGCTAATGTTTCAGCCAGTTGGTTGCGTTTAATCAGGAACTTGGCAACTGGACCGCCCACAAGTCCACCAATAATCAAGCCAAAGGTAGCACTTGCCATACCAAGGACAACTGCTCCCTGGATCGCATATTGAGTTTCCAGAACCTCGCCCCAGGCACCGGCGGTACCATGGCCACCCGTTAATGTGACAGAACCAACAATCAACCCGATCAATGGGTCAAGTCCAAGCGCTGTAGCTAAACTCATACCAACCGCATTTTGCACGACTACAAATAAAATGACACAGACCAAGAAGGTCAGGAGCGATTTTCCACCTTCTTTCAGTTTCAAAAAGTCTGCACTTAAGCCAACAGAAGTAAAGAACATCAGCATTAGGATAGTTTGAATTTGTGCGTCAAATGTGGCACTGATATTAAACAATTTATAGAGAATAAAGGCCGTAATCGCTGCGACTAAACCACCGATTACAGGTTCAGGTAAGTTATAGTTCCTAAAGAAGCTAATTTTACTAACAAGATACCGCCCAATAAAAAGAAAAAAACAGCAATTACTAGAGTGCCAAAGGCATCTATTTCATAAGTCATAACATTCCCTATTGGCTTTATTTTCATACAGTTTTAGGAAACATGGACGAAAAATCAACCACAGAAATGTAATGCAAGTTATTGTTTCTAATAATTGTTTAATTTATAGCCTGAATAGATGCAATTAACGGGATGGAATATCATAAACCCAGTTGCGTGCTTGCTGATCCGTGGTGCTTTCACAGACGTAATAATCATGATTCCAAGCATCTGGATGGAAAATTTCTTTTTTATAGTAAGTCACATTTTTAGACTTTTCGACGCAGACAAAGCTGTCACCTTGGTCTTTGACCTGCGTTCCGTTGAGGAAACCACCAATACAGAGGAATCGGGATTGTTTGGGCATTTTACGTCAACTTTCAATAATTTTTAATGTTTGAATTAAATAATATATTTAATAAATGTGTAATTTACAGAAGTTTTTTAATATATGACTATCTGAAAAATGATATTACTTTACATTCTTCATAAAACCACATTTGTACTACCAGCATATTATTAAAAGTGTCTTGATAAAATGCATATTGGAAAATCTCAGGATTATCGCCCTTTCTTTTAATATTCTTAAATTTATTAGAATAATAATCCTCCATTTGACTTTGTTGTTCTATCCAATTTTTATCAAGGATTGGTGAGAATAGAGGAGTTGAGTGTATTGACCCCTTATATTTCTTTCCAAATTCATAATAATAAAGTCCTAGAGCACAACATTTTAAAACTTCTTTTAATCTATCTCTATCTATTGTTAACTCTAAAGCCTCAAAAATATCTTCTGACTCTGGATCTTTTATTTTTACTGTTCTAGCTGTCGATAGTAATTTTTCTTTTAGTTTAGAAATTCGATCCTTTCTGGTCCAAGAACGCATTACCTTACTTTCAAAATTTAAAAGTCCATATTTACCCGTTTGAATCGTCATTGACAAAACATTAAACAGATATTCATCATCACCTGACTTCTTACAATTATGATCCACGCATGAAGGTACCTTGATTAGGGCTTTCCTTAAATCTAGGCTAATATCTTTTAAGTCCTTCTTTTCTGGAAATAAGCATTTTGGTGGCACGTGTTCTTTTGTTGTCGCCAAATTATCACACATATAGCAAGTCTGATTATTCATATAAAAAAATAAGGGCTGATTACTCAGCCCTTATCTTATACCGCTTATTGCTTAATTAACAAAGCAAATCATAGATTTGCTCTTGCGCTAGGGAAAAGCCTTTCGGCTTTTCTTAGTCCTAGCTCATTAAGTCAACTGAGCAGCAGCAATTTTCTTCGTATCAACGTCTTTAGCAGCGTTAGTATATTCGCTCATCTTGTCAAAGCTTAAGTATTGATAGATGTCAGCTGACATGCTGTCAATTTGAGCTGCGTACTGTTGGTATTCTTCTGGAGAAGGCAATTTACCCAATACAGCAGCAACAGAAGCAAGTTCAGCAGAAGCTAAGTAAACGTTAGCACCTTGACCTAAACGGTTCGGGAAGTTACGCGTAGAAGTCGATACACAAGTCGTGTTCGGAGCTACACGTGCTTGGTTACCCATACATAATGAACAACCTGGCATTTCAGTACGCGCGCCAGCTTTACCATAAATGTTATAGAAACCTTCTTCCATCAATTGATGTTCGTCCATACGCGTCGGTGGAGCAATCCACAAACGAGTTGACAACGCACCACCTGGAACTTTCTCAAGTAACTTACCAGTTGCACGGAAGTGACCGATGTTCGTCATACAAGAACCAACGAATACTTCGTCAATTTTCGCGCCTTGAACATCAGAAAGAAGTTTCGCATCATCTGGATCGTTCGGGCAGCAAAGAATAGGTTCTTTGATGTCTGCAAGATCGATTTCATACACTTTGGTGTATTCAGCATCAGCATCCGCTTTGATCAGGCTTGGGTTAGCCAACCATTTTTCCATGTTCTCAACACGACGAGCCATAGTACGCGCATCGCCATAACCTTCAGAAATCATCCACTTCAACATGGTGATGTTTGAACGAAGGTATTCAGCAACTTTCTCTTCAGAAAGTGTGATAGAACAACCAGCAGCTGAACGTTCAGCAGAAGCATCAGAAAGTTCGAATGCTTGCTCAACAGTCAGGTCAGTTTCCATTTCTGTTAAGTCGATCTCGAGGATACGACCAGAGAAGATGTTTTTCTTACCTTTCTTCTCTACAGTTAGGTCACCTTCCTTAATTGCGTAGTAAGGAATTGCATGTACAAGGTCACGTAGAGTGATACCAGGCTGCATTTTACCTTTGAACTTCACAAGTACAGATTCAGGCATATCAAGTGGCATAACACCAGTTGCTGCAGCGAACGCTACAAGACCAGAACCCGCCGGGAATGAAATACCGATTGGGAAACGAGTATGCGAGTCACCACCAGTACCGACTGTATCTGGAAGAAGCATACGGTTTAACCAAGAGTGAATAATACCGTCACCTGGGCGTAAAGACACACCACCACGGTTCATGATGAAATCAGGAAGCGAGTGTTGCATTTGAACGTCAACTGGTTTTGGATATGCAGCTGTATGACAGAAAGATTGCATAACAAGGTCAGCAGAGAAACCTAGGCAAGCCAAGTCTTTCAATTCGTCACGAGTCATTGGACCTGTTGTATCTTGCGAACCAACAGTAGTCATCTTAGGTTCACAGTAAGTACCTGGAAGTACACCTTGACCTTCAGGAAGACCACAAGCACGACCAACCATCTTCTGAGCTTGAGTGAAACCTTTGCCAGTTGCAGCAGGTTGAACCGGAGTACGGAACATTGTAGATACTGGAAGACCTAAAGCTTCACGAGCCTTAGTCGTCAAACCACGACCAACGATCAGGTTAATACGACCGCCAGCACGAACTTCGTCTAGAAGAACTGGAGTTTTAAGTTCAGCTTCAGCGATTTGCGCGCCGTCTTTGAACGCAGTGACTTTAGCAGCAGCGTGATCGATCTTAAGAACGATTTCGTCGCCCATGTTCATGTTAGCAACATCGATCTCGATCGGTAACGCACCAGCATCTTCCATCGTGTTGAAGAAAATCGGAGCGATTTTAGAACCTAGGCAGTAACCACCGTCTTTTTTGTTCGGGATGTGCGGAATGTCATCACCGAAGAACCAAAGTACAGAGTTAGTTGCAGATTTACGAGAAGAACCTGTACCAACAACGTCACCAACGTAAGCAACCTGGTTGCCTTTCGCGATCAGTTCTTTAATCTGGTTAAGTGGACCCACTTCACCAGGAACTTCTGGATTGATTCCGTCACGTACGTTTTTCAACATTGCATTTGCGTGCAATGGAATGTCTGGACGGCTCCAAGCGTCTTGTGCAGGTGACAAGTCGTCAGTGTTGGTTTCGCCAGTTACTTTGAAAACAGTCAGTTTGATTTCTTCAGGAACGTCTTTACGGCTAGTGAACCATTCAGCGTCTGCCCAAGACTGCATCACTGCTTGAGCATTTGCGTTACCAGCTTTTGCTTTATCAGCAACGTCATGGAATGCATCAAATACAAGAAGCGTTTTTTTCAATGCTTCAGCTGCAAGTTCAGCAAGCTCAGCATTGTCTAAAAGTTCAACTAAAGGCGCTACGTTATAACCACCAAGCATAGTACCTAGTAAGTAAACAGCACGTTCTTTAGAAACGAGTGGAGAGGTTGCTTCGCCTTTTGCCAATGCAGCTAAGAACGCAGCTTTTACATATGCAGCTTGGTCAACACCTGCTGGTACACGGTTTTCAAGCAAATCTACCAAGTATGCTTCTTCACCAGCTGGCGGGTTTTTTAGTAGTTCAACTAATGCAGCTGTTTGGGCATCGTCAAGTGGCTTCGGTGGGACTCCGAGTGCGGCACGTTCTTCAACGTGTTGGCGGTAAGCTTCTAGCACAGTGTTATTCCTCTTTTTTAAAAAATTACTTATGAATTCCTGCTTATTCTAAGCTTCATAAATAATATGGACTCCGAAATTTTACTAAATTTCCAGTTAAAAGTTAATGCAACTCAAGTGTTTCTTCGTGATGCTCGTTATTTTATAACTAAATGATGCTCTTAATGATTATTCCATAATCAGTTCCAGCTTACACCACACGAAACAAGCCCATGAATAGGCCCTTTTAACTGAATTTAATGCATAAAAAAGGCAACCCTGATGTTGCCTGATTTGAAGTTAAAAAGATACTCCACCTTAGTGTACAGTGGTCGAGTTTAAATACTGCTGATATGAGTCTCGGCAGCCTTGGAATTTCACCACGCATTCATCTTCATAGGTGCTACTGTGATTATTGCTGGCAAAGGAAATATCAACCTGATAAAGCTTTTTATCTTGTTCTAGTATCTTCTTTAAAACGACTTTGTCACCGACGCTGAGTACATAGCGACTGCCGCCAATAATGACCACACCCTCTTCATCTTCCAGCAGCAGATCAGAATGATGCAAATATCTTACGACTTCCATATTGTGCTACTCCTCGGTTAATTGGAGTTAAATTCATTATTCAATATAAAGATAAGTATTTCTATATTTTAGATTTAGAAATTGTCACAAAGTGTACATTTCGCTTAGGCTATTTTTATTATTCAGTCTTTTGAAGATGTGTATATTTAAATACGTTTAATGGGAAATATGGGTTGGATAATTTTATCCAGATATAAAAAACCGTTCCTTAGAACGGTTTGTAATCTGGTAATTCATCATGCGGTGTTGCAATACACTTTGCAGTAAATTCAGCGCGGACTTTTTCACGTGCTGCTTTTACATCTGTCTTAATCTCTTCGGCTGGAATTGCATAGACTTCATCAATAATATTCAGGATAAAACCTTTAGTGGTTTCATCGTCGATCTTGTTGGCATGCTCGATTGCTTTTTCTTTCTCAATCGCATTCTGACGATCCAGCATAATGGTACGCGCCGCATTACCGACACTTCGACAATAACCTTGCCACTGCTCTTCAGGGGTTAAGGGTTTCTTCTCGGCACAACCGGCCAGCGCCAGCATAAACGATAAAGCCAATAACTTTTTCATGAATTTCTCCTTCCGAGGGGCAATATAAAAGATCGGGGAAGATTTGTCATTTCAAAATGCCAGTTGTATTGAATTAAAAAAGCCTACTCATGGACTTTTTCATTTTGTGTGATTAACCACATGAAGCCTGAATAATCTTTTTGCTTGCAGGATCTACGGTTACAGTCACTCTTTCTTCACGATAATCCATCGTCACCGCTTGACCCGGCTCGACCATACGCACAATTTGTGCCTTGGTTTTTTGCTTGATTTGCGCTTCAGTCAAATTGGACTGACCCACCAATGCCGCTGCCTGATCAGCGATACATTTAGGTTGATTCATGTGCAGTAATTCCCACTCCTCGACCACCTGACCATTCTTTAAATGGCAATATCCGACCTGACCATTGCTTTCAGTACGAATCTCAAGCTTGCCACCCTGATTGACACAATAAGCGCTTGCAGGATTCGCTGAACCTATTTTAGGAGCTTCCGTCTCAGATTGCGGCGTGGTGGTACATGCGCTTAGAGCGAGAGCCAGCAAACCGAACAACATTGTTTTTTTCATGAGAGCCTATTCTTCTTCAATAATTCTTCAACAATTTAGCATATTTCCTTGTTCTTGCCAGAGACAAGTCTGTGTACATTTTTAACCGTACTTTCTCATTAAAGAATGGAAATAAGACCTTTGTGCATTAAGGACTTCAACGCTATAAATTCTTTCAATGAACAAGATAAACAGAAGAACCTAACCTCTCCATAATAAGGAAATGCCGGACGAATCGCCTGAACCAAGTGATTATGCACCTCAATAGCATTGCATTGTCATTACATCAATCAAATATGACTTCACTTTTAGATTTGTGATCTGTGCTGGATTGATTTAATATTTGATTGAATTTTAAACTTTCTATTGGCATGACAGACGATCCTCAACTCTCCCTCAAGGAATATCTTGCTACGGTTCAGGAAGTGGTCAAACTCACTTTCGATACACCAGTATGGGTCAAAGCCGAGATTCGTAATCTAAGTATTAAAGCTGGCCATTATTATCTGGAGCTGGCAGAAAAAGAAGTCGATAGTGATCAGGTCATTGCCAGTTGCCGAGCAACCATCTGGAAATTTAGTGCCCAGAAAATTGTCACGCAGTTTGAACGTGAAAGCGGGATTGAGCTGAGTCGTGATTTGAAAGTGCTGATTAAAGTCAAAGCTAATTTCGATCCGCAGTATGGTTTTTCTTTAAATATCGTTGAAATTGATTCAGGCTATACCTTAGGAGATATTGCCCGGCGTTATCAGCAGATTGTTGAGCGCTTGACGACTGAAGGACTGATTCAACGCAATAAAAACTTGCCCAGCCCTTTTGACCTGAACCGGATTCTGGTGATTGCTCCCGAAAATGCAGCAGGCCTGGGAGATTTCAAAAAAGATGCCGATGCACTACAGCGTGCGCAGGTGTGTGAGTTTGTCTATCACAGTGCGACTTTTCAGGGAAATACCGCCCCGCAAAGTATTATGTACAGTCTGGCACAAGCGCTCAAACAATGGGCTCAGACCTATAACACTGCCCCGGATCTGATTGTGATTATACGAGGGGGTGGCGCAGTCAATGATCTGGCTTATTTGAATGATTATGATCTGGCTGCCCTGCTTTGCAAGCGTTCGGTGCCGGTATGGGTCGGCATCGGGCATGAAAAAGACCGTACCATTCTGGATGAGATTGCGCATCGCTCCTTTGATACTCCGAGTAAAGTCATTGCAGGAATCCGCAATCATATCTTTGAACTAACCCAGGATGTCCTGAATTATCTACAGCGGATTCAGCGTTTATCTCAGCAACAGATTCAGGCTTATCAAAATCAGAATGATCAATTTTTGAAACTGATTCAAAGTCTGGCCAATAACCAGATTATGGATGCGCTGCAACGTCTGCAACAGATCAAGGCCAATACTGCCAGTCTGGCCCAACAGCATACCCTGCTCATCAATCAACAGCTCGATGCCCTGATGCGGGAAACGCTACTACAAAATCCTAAACATGTTTTATCCAAGGGTTATGCCATCGTGCGCCAGCAAGAACAGGTGGTTGCATCTATTCAACAGATTCAGCCCAATGATCTGGTTGAAGTCGAATTACATGACGGCATTTTTTCAGCACAACTTATACAGGTACTTCCTCATGAATCATGATACTTTGAGCTTCCAACAAGGCTATGACATCTTGAAAAAGAATGCGGAATTGCTCGAATCTCAGCAAGAACCGGATATTGATAACTTGATGAAAATCGTGGAAGAATCCATGACTGCTTATAAAGCTTGCAAGGCACGGGTTGAGGCGGTTCAAACTGCGTTAAATGAGACGTTTAACGATTAATTGCACCCCATTTTAAATATTTTCTTAGGCTATTCTACTAGATTGAATTGACATAAAAGCTCTCATGAATGAGGGCTTTTTTATTAAGTGAAAAAAATCATTTCAATGGATATTTAAATTTTCTAGGTGGCTATTTTGATCAATCCGCCCAATTCTAAATAGGAAATATTGTATTTTCATTCTCATCGACCAAACGATAAAAAGCCCAATATTAAATTGGGCTTTTTATTACTCTTCAACTTCTATCGGATCACCGTCTTCAGGACGAATATGACGTGTTCCATCATCCGCAGGATCAACACTAGAACCATCTTTGGTAATAGCATTGTACATTTCATCCTCTTTCTTATCATCGATAAATTCTTCATCTTCGAAATCTTGAGGTTCACTATCGTCGTCAAAGTTCAAAGGCTTTTCTTCATCTATCATGGCGATCCATCACTTATTTAACCAATAAAATATCATGCTCAAATATTTGAAAGCTTCATTCAATAGTTAACGATGATCATTTGTGTAACTGAATAAACATAATAGTCATTGGAACATTATTTTCTACCGACAAAAAAATGCCTCCTTAGGGAAGGAGGCTGAAATTGGAAAGAAACTACAGCGATAGAATCTATTCATGAATTATATATAAACTTATAATTTATACATTAGCATAATATTACATTAATTTTTCAATTAAAAAGCCCGCTTACTCTTTCAAATAAGCGGGCTAGTGCTGTAGTCATTTTCTTCGTATTATTTGCGTCTTCTTGTTTTCGCAAAATGACTATAGCACTGTGAATTTATCAATAAAGTATAGGGAGTATTAATAAACTGTTCTCTTACATTTGCTTTAAGTTACTTTTCGTTCAATAAGCTGTACATGTTAAAAAAGCCCACCTTTCGATGGGCCTTCCCCCTTTATCACTTTTGCGCTGATTCAGATATGTTGTCAAAGTGAGCAACGACTAGAGAATAAGCAAGCTATTGATAAAAATATATAAATACCCCATTAACATATAACAAAACTATAGTTTTATAAAAAATAACTATACTTATTGAAGTAATTGACGATTTTGACCTTCAAAGGCACTTTATAGCTGACTTAATTTGCTAGACATATAAGTTAAAAATAACGTCTTATCCTGAAAATCAGGCATTTCAAACACCCAAAAAATGTAATTTTTAGATCTCAATTTAAGTTTCACATTCACAGCCTTTACTTGAATTATTACATCCTCATGCTGCATTTCTGCGAATAATTCTAAAATCAGCGCAAAGAATCTCAGTTTGTTGACTGTGTTGTATTTTGTTGGTTTATATATTCTCAAGGCTTCAGAATATATAAGCTCGCACCATTCATTTCCATCTTCATCATCCATTAGCTCTCATTTAATTATTTAAAATAGATCACGAGGTAGGTTTATAACATGGTGGCTATAATTAAACTGCTTTTAATCTGAATATTAAAATTATAATTTTTTAGAAAATAAAAAAGCCCATCATCCGATGAGCCTTTTTGGAAAATATATCGTGAAGAACTAAGCTGCAAATTCTTGCAGTACAAATCGTTTTACACTTTCATCAAAGTCAGTTTTTGAAAGAGCAAGCTTGCCATTTTTCATAGTTTTATAACAATAACTCGCTGCTACTCCCATACCAACCAAAGTCAACAACTTCATTGCTCACCTCTTTACTGGGAAGATTTGAATACAAAGTTATCATTCAAATTTGTAGTTTTCCAACTCAGTTTCGATTGTTTTCTGTACTACATGTTAATGAATGTATGAATAATAAATGAAAACCTGCCGGATGATGTGTTTGCTTAAAGTCTTTCAACTAGTGGTTAATTTGCGTATCTATCCAGTTAAGGAAATTTTCCTTATTACTGAATTCTGGCATAGACCCTAAATTTATAGACTCTTTAGCACCAAATTTTCCAGCGACAGTATTCGGTGCTTGAACTCTGAAATCCAGAGGATCACTTTCATGTAGAGTTCTAAAATATTCTACCGCTTTATCAAATTCACTTTTATCCTTAAAACCTGGTCGTTCCTTTAAAAAGTCATAAACTTGTTCTAGAGCTGGTAGATAATTATTTTTAGGCATTCTGTTTTCTCTAAAATAATGAGTTTTATGATGAAGACCTATTTTGAATGAATAATGATAAGAATATTCCCTTATTTCTTAGAGTTTATGTAAATTATGATGATTTGAGAGTTAAATCTAAATTCTGGAGTAAGCTGATAAAAAATGAGCGTAAACATACACTCATTTTTACTACATTTTCTGATGCATGCTTAACTGACCTGCATTGCTTTAAAATAAGGTCTATTTTATTGAACAAAGTGCAAATGTCGGCTGCTCTATCAGTAAAGATCAGATGCACTTTAAATGCGCCAGTTTAAGGTTCAAGCCTAATTAACGCTATGAATATCAAGTTCATCATTGGTGGTCAATACAACAGAAGCCAAAATTGGAATGCCCAAAATGAAAGGTACAGCGAAAATCCATAGAACTACGGTTACATCCGATTTAAAGAAAAATTGAATGGCTAATGCAGTCAAAATAAGTACAGAAAATAGAATCGCAGCAAAACGGATGATAAATTTAGTCGACATGCGAAGATGCTCTTATGCGTGAAATCGTATTTTCAATATACACCTATTTTTATTATGGGTTTATTGATTTTCAGTCTGTTATTGCATATTTTAATTGATTTTCTATATGTGATAGCTGAATTATACGATGATCAGTTTTCTTCACCCTGAAGTCTCATCCTAAATTCTTTCTCTACTCGTAACTCTATTGTCATATATGTATAGAGATTGAATTTAGAGATCAATGCTTCTGCTGACTATGACATCAATCTACTTTATAGCTAATAAAATCTTTGTCCTGTCTCCCAATAAAAGAGCCCTAAAATTTTAGGGCTTTTTTATTGCTTAAATTAGAAGCGCCAATTATAGAACAAGTCAATCGCACGTTCTAGAGACTGACTCGCTTCCAGATACAAGCGCTGATTTACCTGATAGCGTAAAGTGAGCTTATTCACCGGTGTAAATACCCCGACTCCATAACGGAGATATAAATCAGGCGTAATATAACCAGTCACAGAAACCTGGGTATCATCTCCTGTACCTTGAGCATCCAGAGCTAGGCCAGTTAAGCCAAAACTGCGCCCGATCTGGTTGGTCAGTGCGCGGGTGCTACCCAAGCCCAAACTAATCCCCGCAGCAGCGATCGTATTATTCACATCGGATCTAAATCCTTCAGCCTGGCTTAAACCAGATACACCCTCATTAACACGACCGGTAATCAAGGCATTCAAGGCTTCCTGTTCTGACAAGCCCGCATCATTATAAATCTGAATACTTGGACTCGATGCCGTCCCTGTTACCCGTACCCCGACCGTACTACCCTGAACCGATTTATTGGCATCAATGTCCAGCGTCGGATTGGTAAGTTCACCATTAAAACGCGCGATAGCACGATTCAGGTCCAGACTTTGGCCATAGGCTTCGATTTTCACTCGTTGTGACACCCCGATTGCACCATTGGCACGCATTGCAGTTTCCAGACCACGCTGTGACAGATTGACTCGACCCAATAGCGGAATACGACTGTCAAAGCCCTGGAAGATGACCTGATTCCCTAAAGAAACAGCTACATCTGCCCGGATATCCCAAGGACGTGCTGACTTCAAGATCGCCAACTGATCATCACCTTCACGCACGACCCGTACATCTGAAGATAAACCGACTACAGGTTCTGAGGCTTCTGGCATTGAAATCAACGCACGCGGTACATCAACTGTGCCACTTAGACTCAGTTTTTTATTAAATGGATACATGTCCAGAGTCAAATCAGGTGTCACCACAGCGGTAATTAATGGGGCCTGACGAATCAGCAGATTGTCACCTTGCAGTTTTAACTGCACTCGTGGATCACCTTTCCAGTCGACCGATCCGGTTAATTTACCCACACCACGACCACTGTTAAATGCGCCATTGATGCTGGCCGAATTCTGACGTATGGATGAATACAGTTGTACATTGGTCAGATTTACGGGCAAGGAGATCATGCTAATCGAAGCATCTTTGACCCGAACCTCACCTTCAAGCAAAGGATCCGTTAAAGTTCCGCTAATTTTTCCGGCATAAGATAAAATCCCGTCCAGATTACGGATGTCCTGAATAAATGGCTTAAAGACCTTGAGCTGTACCTGGTTAAAGGCAATTTCGCCATGCATCGGTTTACTGTCACGATAGGGATCAATGATGACATTGGCATAACCGGCTCCGATATCCGGTGTTTTGACATCCAGACGAAGCTGCAAGCCATCTGCCACACTTTTTGCGACCAACCCGACTTCATCATATTTGAGTGTAGAACCCAAATAATCTGGATCTTCAGAAGATAGGCCTACCACACCATTACGCGTCACCAGACGTGCGTCAATTTTAGGTTTAGCACCTTGCGCCCAGGCAGCCTTGGCATAACCATTGACTTTACCCGTCAACGCCAATCCATCAGGCAGGAATGCACTAAAGTCTTCCAGATCAAGGTTTTGGGTAATAAAAGAGGCACTGCCACGGTTTTTATTGACCCGAATCGGCTGATCAAAACACAACTGGCTTTGCTGACTCATCCAGCAATGGGCACCAACAAACAGATCCGATTGAGCACTGTTATAAATCACTGCTGCATTTTGACGCTGTACCAGACGGGCGCGTAAAGAGTCGAAATCACCTTTTTGAATCTGACCCAGCCAGTTATTTTGAGCATTAAAGCCACCAGCGAGCTGCACAAAGAATTTTGACAGGCGGTTTTCTGCCTGCACTTTGAGAATGTGCGCAGCACGGGTACCGGCCAGTGATATTTCACCACGTACAATCTCGCGTGAACCGCTACGCAGGCGATCCATTGTCGCGGTCAATAAGGTTGGTGTGTTTTGCGATGTTGGCAACTGTCCGCGAACACGAACTTTCTGCACACTAAACAGGTTTTTAAAGGCAAAGTTGTCGATAGACAGGTTAGCCGAAGCCTGCAAACGTGGCTGCGCCTGCATATTGATATAGCCCTGCGCACGACCTCTTAAGCCCGGATACAGCTCAAACAGTGCTGGAGCATTGACTTTTAGTTGGAGATTTTGTGCATTACCGGTCGCCTGAATCTGGTTGCTGGCATAAGACAGGAACAGGTTATTGGCTTCAAACTGCTGTGGTACAAAACCGCGCTGATTTGAGTTAATGATGACCGATAAATTACCTGTGCCACGTACCGGTTTGTTATTCAGCATACCGGCCAGATTCAAGCGTTGAATCTGAATGCGTTTTAGGGTATCTGACCAAACGCCTTGGGTTTGCACATTGCCTGACAATTCGCCTTTGAGTTTGGCATTAAAATATTGCGGCTTAAAGCGGATTAAGGATGCATTGATATCCCAGCCAATGCCATTCGCCAGATTGACCAG
>SPVA01000037.1 GCA_013530545.1 Acinetobacter lwoffii | reverse complement strand
TCAGCAGTTTTTCCCTTTCTGCAATGATACTGTCATAATTAGTCTTTGTAATAAGCCTGTCATAAATATAAAACGGTTCACCGTTTACATGAAATAGGGTATTGCGTTGTGAAAGATGACTACATATTAATCGTCGATGACGAGCTCCCGATTCGGGAAATGATCCATACCTCTCTGGATATGGCCGGTTTTCAGTGCTTACAGGCAGAAGATGCCAAGCAGGCGCATCAGATGATTGTGGATCAGCGTCCGGCATTAATTTTGCTGGACTGGATGATGCCGGGTGGTGTCAGCGGTGTGGACTTATGTCGTCGTCTGAAACGTGATGAAAGCCTGTCAGAAATTCCGGTGATCATGCTCACAGCGCGTGGTGAAGAAGACCATAAGGTACAAGGTCTGGATGCTGGTGCCGATGACTACATGACCAAGCCGTTCTCGACCCGGGAACTGGTCTCGCGGATTAAGGCGGTACTGCGCCGCGCCAATGCCCTGAGCGGTGAAAAAACTATTGATGCCAACGGCTTGATTCTGGATCCGGTCAGCCAGCGGGTGAATTTTGGTAACAACATTCTGGAAATGGGTCCGACTGAATACCGTTTACTGGCATTCTTCATGACCCATCCGGAACGTGCCTATACCCGTGCGCAATTGCTGGATCAGGTTTGGGGCGGTAACGTCTATATTGAAGACCGGACTATCGATGTGCATATCCGCCGTTTGCGTAAAGTGCTGGAACCTTATGGTGTAGACCGTTTTGTACAGACCGTTCGCGGAACGGGGTATCGTTTCTCGACGCGTTCAGATGTCGCTTTAGGTTAATATCTTTTAAGGTAAATCTTGTTTTATGTATGAACCCTACCCTGTCCCCGAACTGGCACGCGAACACAAAAGAATCCGTTACAGCAGTTTATGGGATTTTGCGAAGCAGGATTTACGCCTACTGGCTTTTTTCCTGATTATCGCCAGCTTTATCGGTTTTGGGATTGGGTATTTCTGGATTTGTATCGTAATTGCCTTCGTGGCGTTCTTTGCGACCCAAATGCGTTCCTTATATCTGGTCAATGAATGGATTTCCAATCGTCCTTATGATGTTCCGCCGAATATTGGCGGGATTTGGGGTGCGCTACTTTTCAATGTTTATCGCGCCCAACGTCAGGAACGGATTGTTCAGGCGGAAATGGTCGAACTGATCGACCGTGCCCAGTCTTCACTGGTGGCCTTGCAAGAAGCTGTGGTGCTGCTTGATGAAAACCAGCAGATTGAATGGTGGAATCCGGCAGCCGAACGTCTGCTCGGAATCTCCAGTGATGACCGTCGCCGTAATATCCTGACCTTGTTACGCCAACCAAGCTTTATCGAATACTATCACCATATTGATGAATCCCCGGACGGCCTGAAAATGCGTTCTTCGCTGTTTGAAGACCATTATGTGCAGGTCAAAATGACCCGTTTTGGCGGAGAAAGTCGGGTACTGGTCGCTTATGATGTGACCCGGATGCACAATCTGGAACAGATGCGAAAGGATTTTGTCGACAATATTTCACATGAACTGCGCACTCCTTTGACCGTACTCAGCGGTTATATTGAAACCTTTACCGATCAGGAAGATATTAATCCACGCTGGAAACGCGCTTTTGATCAGATGCAGTCGCAAACCCGACGCATGAATGCTCTGGTCAACGACCTGCTGCTGCTGTCACGTCTGGAAAATGATAAGAATATTGCCAAAAACCAGATCATTGAAATGCCGAGTCTGATGAACCAACTATTCGATGATGCCCAGGCCTATAATATTGATTATGGTCATACCCTGAATCTGGACATTGACAGTCATTGCGATCTGATCGGTTCAGATATGGAGCTGGCCAGCGCTTTTAGCAATCTGATCACCAATGCCATCAAGTATACGCCTAAAGGGGGTACCATCACCATCGGCTGGCATGATGATGGTGAATCCGCCTATTTTGTGGTGCAAGATAACGGCATCGGTATTGATCCCAAACATCTGCCACGTCTGACCGAGCGTTTTTACCGCATCGATTCAGACCGCAGTCGCCGTACTGGTGGTACCGGTTTGGGATTGGCAATTGTTAAACATGTGCTGATGCAACATCAGGCACATCTAGAAATTGAGTCCAAGGAAAACCAAGGTTCCACATTTAAGGTAGTTTTCCCCAAAGAGCGTCTCAGCTTTCCAGAATAAGATAACCCTCAAAAAAGGTGCCATCGGCACCTTTTCTTTTAAGCGTTTAAGAGCTGATCTGTTTTTCTTTGGACAGTGCACGCGCATAGGCAGCACGTTGCGACACCCGTTTCAGATAGGCTTGAATCGCTGGATAGCTTTGACCCGTCCGGCTCTGCATGGCCTCCAAAGGAAAACTCATCTGAATATCCGCAAAACTGAAATGCCCGGCAAAATAATCATGCTCACTCAAATAGCTTTCCAGAAACTGGATATGATCTTTTAAACGGCTCTGTACAAATTGCTTTTTCACCCCATCACAGATTTTCTTGGCCACAGGTCGAATCAGCAAAGGCGTATGTTTAGGCACTGTGGTCATTACCAGTTGCATCACCAGCAGCGGCATTAACGAGCCTTCCGCATAATGCATCCAGTAACGGTACTGGGCCTTGTCGGCAATATCTTCTGGGCGAAACTGCTGCTTTTCATCATAAGTTTCCTGCAAATATTCCAGGATCGCCGCAGATTCTGCCAGTACCTGACCCTGATCGACCAGAATCGGGGCTTTGCCCAACGGATGGATCTGTTTTAAGGCCGGTGGCGCAGAAAGGTTGGGCTGACGTTTATAGTATTTAACCTCGTAATCCAGTCCTAATTCTTCCATGGCCCACAGGATACGAAATGATCGTGATTGTTCGAGATGATGTAAAACACGCATATTAGACTCATGATTTTATTGTTTTTGCCCACTGAGCATAGCAAAAAGCAGCAGACTCTAGCTCATTTTTTGATGACTGTAATGATATGTATCCTATGTTGCAGATTCATTATTTGAGTTCAACTCAGACAGCGTTCCATATTCCCATCATTTTTAGCATTTATCGGGAAGCCCGCATCTGGTCTGGAAATGCAGGCGCTTCTAAACGTGGTCCATCATAGGCAGGAATGGAACCAAAACGTTCATGACCTTCAATCCATTGTTCCCGCGCAATTTTAAGTTCCTCTGTCGTACGCCCGACCAAATTCCACCACAGTAAAATCGGGCTTTCAAATGGTTCCCCACCAATCAATAACACCCGACTCCCGGCATGAATTTCAGCATTGACCTGCTGTAAGCCCGGCTCAAGGATCAACATATTATCCTCTGTCAGTTCATGCCCATTGATGCTGGCCGTCCCTTCAAGCACCATAAAACCATATTCAAATTTCGGATTCAGCGGCAAGCGCATACTGCTACTTTCAGCTGCATACACATCCACACCTAGCAATTCACTATGTACTTTAACTGGTGATCTCGTTTTTAAATATTCTCCGACCAGCACGGTAAATTCAATGCCTTGCTCATTTATGACCGGCAATTCAGGATAATGTTCAAAACCCGGTGCCATATTGATCTTGTCATCCGGCAAGGCAATCCATAACTGCGCTGCATGCATATGCGTTTCACTTTCAGGAGAGACTTCGGTATGTGAAATGCCATAACCCGAGGTCATCAGATTGACCTGCTTGGGACGAATCAACTGCTGATTTCCCAGACTGTCATTGTGCATCATGCTGCCTTCGATCATCCATGTAAAGGTCTGCAGACCAATGTGCGGATGTGGTCCGATATCCAGACCATCTCCTTGCGGGAAAATGGCCGGACCCGCATGATCCAGAAAACACCAGGCACCAATCATGCGCTTATGTCTGCTTGGCAAGGCACGTTTAATCACGGTGCCCTGTCCGATTTCCGCGCGACGTAAAGGAAACTCCTGAATAAACTGATTCACATACTTTTCACAATCATCGGAATTCGACAGTTCAATATCACTATTATTCGACATGGCTGAGCTTACCTCGGCATTTTCATTCTACTTTTGAGTGGGTGAGACATGCATTTGACCGATTCAAGATGCCTCTCTGTTCAGGACAATGTACAGGGTCTATGGGCAAAATCTATCCCTGGAAATATTTAGATACGTATAAAACGCCTCACTAGTCTCATTAATTTAAATCCTGAAAGGCAGATGGGATTTGTATCCAAAGCCCCCAAAATTAAGTTTTAGCAAGGCAATCATGATTTAGGCACATGGCGTTATGAGTTTAAATAAACTGAAGGTCAGGAATATCATTTATGTTTCACGTGAAACGAATCCATAACAACCAAATATCCCAATGAATAAGATGATTATTCATGTATTTCAATCGCTTTCAATTTTACAAAACACAAATTTTGTTACGTTTTAGCTTTAAAAACTTCCCGGATACCCAATTTTTGGGAGGTTATTTTTTACTCAACCACGGCATAATAGGCACCTATAAAAATAACACTGGACCAGGACATGTCTGCTCAGAATGAGAATATATATTCAACGGCGAATGTATCTTTTCAAAATTCGACGACCGATAAATCACTGAAATTATCTGAATGTGATCTGCAGAACCGTCAGCTGATTGAACAGGCGCTAACAGATCCTCATGCCCGTATTCCTGCCCCGTTTCAGCAGTATTTTCATGATTATGTCTATACGCATAGTCATCATAACTTGCGTCAAATTAACTATCTGGCGCAAATTGCCTTTTTACTGTATTTCTTTGCCGATATTCTGATTATTCCAGACATGTTTTTTATTTCTGGTCTGATGCGCGTCGTTCTGGTTCTGGGCGCCATGTTTTGCTGTTATTACCTGTTTAAAAAACATAAAAACATTCAGATTCTGGACAGAATCTTGCCGATAGGTACCACTGTGGCTGCAGCGGCATGGATTGGCTTACTCGCGCTTTCAACCAGTCCCCATGTTGCTACCTATATTTATGCCTCTGCGATCTTTATTCTCATCGCCAATCTCTGTGTGCAGACCCAGTTTAAAGTCGCAGTCTATTGCTCCATCTTGATTGCCCTGTTTATCATGCTTGGGGTGACCCAGTTCATGAGTGCTTCTCAAGCCTTTATTTTTAGCGTGGTCTTTAGTCCACTGTGGTTTTTTAGTATTTATATTAACTGGAATAATATTCTGAATGTGCGGCGTTCTTTTTTGCGCTCCCTGCTTGATGAATGGAACTATCAAACCTTAAAGAATCTGGCCCATACCGATGATTTGACCCAACTCTACAACCGTCGCCATTTTGTCGATATGGCTGAACGCTCTATTCATCAATGGCCTAAACATGCCAGTAGCTGCCTGTTGATGTTTGATGTGGATCATTTTAAAAATATTAATGATAGCTATGGGCATGATGTTGGTGATCGGGTGCTACAACTGATTGCTGAGATGACCCGTAAAGAAATGCGGCATAGCGATGTACTGGCACGTTTTGGCGGGGAAGAGTTTATCGCTCTCCTGGAAGATACTCAGCTACAAGACAGCCTGGTGATTGCAGAACGAATTCGTTGTGCAATTCAAAAGCAGTATATTTATGTTGAATCCAATCATTCCATCCGGTTCACCATTTCGATCGGTGTTGCAGAACTAGAATCCCATACCCAGACTCTGGAAGATCTGATCAAACAAGCCGATATCGCCTTATATCAAGCCAAGAAGTCTGGCCGAAACCGGATTGAAGTCTATCATCCGGATATGCTGAATAAGCCCAAGCCAGCAACAGAAAATCCCTGGAATGTATTTAAGCCAGACACTCAACCAGCCCAGTCAACGGCGAATTAAAGCTGAATCATTAGTCTGTTCTATAAGCTAGGATCATTCTTAGAATGCGTTAATCGGGGATTTCATTTTATAAAATAAATTTGATTCTTCCACTTTTAAAATATCCAACAAAAGAATAGAATATTTTTTATACAACTATATATAAATTTCATCTTATTCATTTTTATATATTTTAATTTGGGAAGGCTGCATGCCGCATGATAACGAAAAAGAATCACGTACCCTGATTCAGGAGGCTCTTCAAGATCCGCTTGTTCGTATTCCTGCACCTCTAAAACCGGCCTACTATGCTCATCAGAAAAAACTCACTTTAAAATACTTATTACAGGTCAATTTATTCGCACAGCTGGCATATGCCTCTTATACCCTCGCCGATATTCTGGTGCTGCATGATATTCTCAAGTTACTCATTTTGACCAAAATCAGCTATACCATCCTGATCGTACTGATCACGATCTGGATGTATCACTCTTACCGCAATCTGCCTGTCTTTGATCTGCTCTTGCCTACCTCGATTATTGGTGCAAGTGCCATCTGGTTTTTTAATCTGAATCAGTCTGAAAGTGCTTATACCCTCATTTATCAATATGCCTCCTTAGTCTTTATTGTACTGGCCAATTTATGTGTGCAGATCCGGTTCTGGCCGTCTTTGATTACTTCAAGTCTGATTACCCTGATGATTTACATCGGTGTATATTTCAATACTCGGTCTGACCTGTACCAGATGTTTTTATTTTCCCTGATTTATCTGCCAGTATTGACCTTCAGTCTATATATTAGCTGGAGCTCGACCTTAAAATCACGCATGGTATTTTTGCAGCATACCCTGAATGAATATAATCGGCAGGCCTTTGAAAATATGGCTCATACCGACTCACTCACTGGCCTGAATAACCGTCGCTGTTTTGAATATCTCGCGCAACAACTGGTACAACAGAATTTTGATCAACCGGTGCCTATGAGTTTACTGGTCTTTGATGTCGATCATTTTAAGCAGATTAATGATCGTTATGGTCATGATATCGGAGATCAGGTCTTACAGACGATTGCCCTAAATACACACAGCGAAATGCGGCAGCATGATATTTTGGCACGCTATGGAGGCGAGGAATTTATTGCATTTTTACCCGAAACTTCTCTGGATGAAGCGCTAAAAGTTGCCGAGCGTTTAAGGCATAAAATTGAAAATATTGTGATCGATCTAGACAGCCAACATCGTTTCAGTTTTAGTATTTCGATTGGTGCTGCCATTCTGGAAAGCTGTGAAACGGATTTGATGACCCTAATTAAGCAAACCGATATTGCCTTATATCAGGCTAAAGCCAATGGACGGAATCGGGTTGAAGCTTATGATCCAGATCTGGAGCAAAGTTTAGCTGGGGAGCTGCAAAACTGGCAGGTTAAACCAGCTTAAATTACCCGTTAAAAATTATCTTCATCAAAACGATCTTGGTCGATTTTATAGATATGAAAACTACGTTCTATTTGTACACCTAAACCAAATTCAATCATTAAAGACGTCAGCTTATCGCCATCAATTAAAACAATACCGGATTTTCTTGCCGACTCAATGGCCTCTTTACTGAAACTTGACGTAGTAATGAATACACCCTTCTTAGCAACTTGATCGGCCAAAGCACCTTTAAACTGTTGAATGTCGGGACGACCAACAGTATCTTTCCAACGTTTCGCTTGGATGTAAATTTTATCTAGCCCTAATCGATCTTCACTAATTACACCATCAATTCCACCATCGTTGGTTTTACCAATCGCTTGAGCTGCATCTTGATGTGAACCGCCGTAGCCCATTGCCACCAGAAGATCGACAACCAGTCTTTCAAAAAATGAAGGAGATTTATCTTTTACCATCTGAAGCAAATCACTTTTCAAATCAGATTTTAATAATTCCGTTGTGTTCTGGATTGTTTCTTCTGGAGTCTGAGTTTCTTGGTAACTATTTAGGCTTTCAATAACTTGTAGATTCCCGATCCCAAACTCATCTTTATTTTTCTTTCCTAATTTAAAATCTGAAAATCCGTTGAACTGTGCTAAATATTCATTTGTTATAGCATCTAAACTTTTTAAATCAACCTGTCTACCCAAGCTACTAATCTCACAATATGCTCTCTTCGGTTGTTGAACTAAGCCCGCCTTAACTAAGTAGGTCTTTGCCCATGCCACTCTATCTTTAAATATATTTTTCCCACTCGGAAGAATTTTATTTAAATCCTCTTCGTGTAAATTGGAACGTTCAGCTAGGATATTCGCAGCATCCGAAATTTTTATTGGCTCATTTAATTCTGATAATAATTTCATTAAAGGCAGCATTAATTGATCATAAGTAGGTAAAGGCATTTTTTAGCTTTTAAAGGTTTATTTTTATTCAGTATAAATCAAAAAAAGAGCGCCGAAGCGCTCTTTTTTATTAGGTTATATCTGATAAACCAGATACTGCCACGCGCATAGCGCTTGGCGTAATTTAGGCGGACAGCAGTGCTGTCCGAAACCCCTAAATTACTCCCATTCAATTGTTGCTGGTGGTTTAGACGATACGTCATACACAACACGAGAAACTTCAGCAATTTCATTCATGATACGGGTCGAGATCTTATCGACTAAATCATAAGGAAGATGCGCGAAACGAGCCGTCATAAAGTCCACGGTTTCTACCGCACGCAGTGCAATCACCCATGCATAACGACGGCCATCACCGACTACACCCACCGATTTTACTGGCTGGAATACTGCAAATGCTTGAGCAGTCTTGTCATACCAGCCGCTGGCACGCAGTTCCTGCATGAAAATGTCATCCGCAAGACGTAAAATGTCTGCATATTCTTTTTTCACTTCACCCAGGATACGCACACCAAGACCTGGGCCCGGGAATGGATGACGGTAGATCATGCTGTGTGGCAAGCCTAAAGTCGTACCCAATTTACGTACTTCATCTTTAAATAAGTCACGTAATGGTTCAACCAGTTCAAACGCTAGATCTGCTGGTAAACCACCCACATTATGGTGTGATTTAATCACATGTGCCTTGCCCTGCTTGCTTGCAGCAGATTCAATTACGTCTGGATAAATCGTACCTTGTGCAAGGAATTTTACGCCATCTAATTTACGTGCTTCTTCAGCGAAGACAGCAATAAATTCACGGCCAATAATTTTACGTTTTGCTTCAGGATCAACTTCACCCGCAAGCGCAGTCAAGAAACGCTCTTCAGCAGCAGCACGAATAACACGGATACCCATGTTGTCAGCAAACATTTGCATCACTTGATCGCCTTCGTTCAAACGAAGCAAACCGTTGTCTACAAATACACAGGTCAGCTGATCACCGATCGCTTTATGCAACAGCGCTGCCACTACAGATGAATCCACACCACCAGAAAGACCCAGTAATACTTTTTCATCACCAATCTGTTGGCGAAGCTGTTCTACACGTAGATCAATAATGTGTTCTGGCGTCCACAGACCGCGACAACCACAAATTTGATGAACGAAGTTCGACAGTAATTCTGCGCCTTTAGACGTATGTGTCACTTCAGGATGGAACTGAATACCATAGAAACGGCGAGTTTCGTCAGAAACCATAGCAATTGGACAGCTAGGCGTTTGTGCAGTGATCTGGAAGCCTTCTGGAATACGGGCAACCTTGTCACCATGGCTCATCCAGACATGCAGCTGGTTTTCACGGTCCTGTAAATTACCGATCAGCTTGTCACGTACGACAATATCTACTTCTGCATAGCCAAACTCATGCACAGTACCTGGCTCAACTTTACCGCCAAGCTGTTCGCACATGGTTTGCAGGCCATAACAAATACCCAATACCGGCACACCCAGCTCAAATACCACTTGCGGCGCACGCGGGCTGCCCTCAAGGTGAACACTCTCAGGTCCACCAGACAAGATGATACCGTTTGGATTAAATGCACGAATGTCTTCTTCAGACATATCATAGGCATACATTTCAGAATATACACCAGCTTCACGGACACGACGTGCGATGAGCTGACTATATTGAGAACCGAAATCCAGAATCAGGATACGATCTTCAGTAATTTGAGTATTGGTAGTCATGACGAACAACTATGAAAGGCAAACGAAAGATAAGCGCCGTATTCTAACATTTTTCAGCGCATTAAGCACACAATTCGCATTAGGTATACATTTAGTTGATTGCATTATATTTCTAGCACAACAAAGCGTCCCTTCGGATGCCTTGTTTGGTCTGTCATTTTTATATTTTTAAGCTCAAGATTTAATCCAACTAAGCATGTTTTTATAAAAATCTGAAGATAATATGTAAGAAAAATTTTTGCTCAATTGAAGATGGATGGAGCGTTAATTATTTTACTTTCTGGTACTGACTTTCATGCCCCGGGCTGTTAGGATTTGACCACACTTTTGCTTGTACTGGGCTCATGGAACTGATTGATTTTATCTTGCATGTTGATGATCACTTGCTTGAATTTATCACCAATTACGGGATCTGGATTTATGCCATTCTTTTCCTAATTATCTTTGTAGAAACAGGTCTGGTGGTGATGCCGTTCCTGCCCGGTGACAGCTTGCTATTTGCAGCAGGTGCACTGGCAGCCTCTACTGGTGCGATGGATCCTTGGGTGCTGATTCCGCTCTTGTTTGTTGCGGCAGTATTGGGCGATACCCTGAATTATCATATTGGCAAATATATTGGACCTCGGGTTTTCGAGATTGAATCGCGCTTCATCAATAAAAAACACTTATTGGCGACCCAGCAATTCTTTGCCAGACATGGTGGTAAAACCATTATTTTTGCGCGTTTTGTTCCTTTTGCCCGTACTTTCGCACCCTTTGTCGCCGGTGCTGGCAGCATGAATTACAAATATTTCCTGACCTATAATGTAGTAGGTGCATTTGCCTGGATTAGCTCATTTGTCATTTTGGGCTATATGTTTGGCAATATGCCGATCGTCAAAGACAACTTCACCTATCTAATTTTTGGCATCATTATTTTAAGTGTATTGCCAGGTGTGATTGGCTTTATTCAACAAAAGCTCAAAAAAAGTAAAACAGCTTAAGAACTTTTTACATTAAGATTCTTTTACAGCCTGTGCGTTTAATCCCAGAGCTTGATCAAGAGTGGGATGAGACAAAGCAGGACAAATAGAGCCGCGCCTTTATAAATGAGGCCGGCTTTTATTTTTTCAGATGGACTGGTCAATATGGCCTGACCAAAGACCATCCAGAATATCCCGACCGGAACGGTACTCAAGCTAAAGGCAGCAAAAACCAGAACGAAGTTGGTCGGGCTTTGCCAGGTTTCCATCGGTAAAATTCCAGAGGCCAACAATGCTGCTTTAGGATTTTTTAGGGTAGTTGTAAACATTTGCCAGGGGCGAATCTGCGGATGGTTCTTGCTGTAGCGTTCTAACTGCTGGGCCTTATATAAATGCAAGGTCATCCAGCCCACACAGATGGTACTCAGCACATAGACCAAGCCTTTAAAATTTGGCCAGATCGGTGACGCCAGATGAATCACCAAGGCCCATACATTAATGGCATAAAAATAGCCGAGCAAAATGGCAGGAAGATAGAGACTGGTTTTGGCCTGCCCCTGCTGATGAGCAGAACTAGCCACCAAGGCATTGGCGGGCCCTGGAACCATCAGTACAGCAATGAGTCCTAAAACAAATAACCAATTTTCAATCATCGCAATGAACTTTTCCGGGCCAAGGTTGTAGCTTAATCAATATGAGAGTGTGATAACAAGCTTATAAATTTCAGATTTATATACAGTCTGGTCAATTTCCCGTGAGTTTTATCTTAATGTAAACCGCCCTATTCTTGGTGAAAGCAATAAAAAAATGCCGACCCGAAGTCAGCATTCATCCGTTTAATGTTGAATGATTTATTTAGGCGTCGCCTGCCGAACGATGATCGGACAGTTCTTATAACGCGCGGCCTGTACAATCGCTTCCTGCTCGCCTAAAAGCCGTGCCAGTTCGGTTCTTTTGGTATCGGATGACTGTCCCATATTGACTGAAACACTCGGGCCAATACCCCAGCCACCGCGACTGCCCCAGCCACCGCCAAGACCAACGCCCACACCGACGCCTGTACGTTTCGGTGGCTCAACGCCATTGTCGATATACTGCTGAATACGGTTATATTCACCCTGTAGTTGCGAACAACCCAAAGTCTGATACAGGGTTGGCGACACATAAGTCGGTTTTACCGGCGTTGCACAGGCACTCAGTAATGCAAGTGCAGCAATACTCAGGCTTATTTTCACAAGTTTCATAGCTAACTCGATCTTAATTCTGCTCTATCTCATTGAACAACGATTGATAGGCCTGAGTCAATTTATGATCAGTAGCCAAATGAATCAAAGGCTGATTTTTCTGATGAGATTCTTTCATCAAGATCGACGGTGGCAACATACTGTCGAGGACCGGCAACCCTTCATCTTTGAGCTGTTGTACCACTTCACGCGGTAACTTAGCCTGTGCCTGAAACTGGTTGACGACAATACCTTCAATTTCCAGCCCTTCATTATGGTCATCCTGAGTTTCAATCACATTTTCAATCAGGGTCTGCAGGGCGCGTTTAGAAAACACGTCACAGTCGAAGGGAATCAGCACACGGTTCGCCGCAATGAGAGCAGAGAGGGTAAAGAAATTGAATGCAGGCGGTGTATCAATAAACACCCGATCATAATATCCTGACAGTTGTTGTAAGGCATCTCGTAACTTGTAGATCTTGTGCTTGGACTCCAGTGCATAGGCCAATGCACCCAGTGTCGGGCTAGCCGGAATGACATCGAGATGTTTAAAAGAAGATTGATGCACATAGCTTTCCAGACCTTTGCTACGACTTTTTAAAATCGAGCCAATCGCATTACCAAGCAAGCCCTTGCTTTGCTGATTACCGAGTACATCTTCAAAATAGTTTTCGATATTCGGTTCGAGTGCCGGCTTGTTACTAGAATACGTCGCATCATCACCCAGCACATACTGGCTAGAGTTGGCCTGCGGATCCAGGTCAATCAATAAGGTTTTTAAACCCTGATGTGCACTGATCGCTGCCAGATTGACAGTAATACTCGACTTGCCTACCCCACCCTTTTGATTAAATACCACACGTGTACGCATGTCCCCCTCCTCACATTTTTAATTACTTTTACAACATTTGTATTTTCTAATTATTTGCATGGACTGGCTGTGCTGATCATCACAGCCAGCCTGCTTTTAGCCAAAATTCGGCTTGATCATCACCAAAGCCAGAATAGACACCAATGAAACTACAGCAATAACTAAGCCAGCCCGACGCTGCGACAGCAAGATCGAATCATCTTTTTTATAGGCTTTGCCTAGCGAGGACACCAGCACCAAAAATAAAATGACTTTGGCATAGAACCAAGGCTGTACATCAAAGTCTTTCAGGACGAGCGATACTATACCGGTCAGTGCAATCACCGTGATAGCTAAATGCTGTAAAGCGACTAGCGCTGTACGTGCTAACGGATTAGGCATATTTCCCTGTGTGCCGACAAACAAGGTCAAGGCACGGGCAAGAATGGCGACAATCGCCAGTCCTGCTACCGACATATGGATAATCTTGACTAAAAGTTGGGTTTCCATCATTTCCTCTTAGTTTTTAGGTGCGTGTGCACAAGCAGGACTGGTCGTATCCTGACCTGCCCATTCTTCAGGCAAAAATGCATGAATGGCCAGCGCATGAATCTTGTCTTTTGACAGCAGATCACCCGCAGCAGCATAAACTTTCTGATGACGCTGGACGGGGCGCAAACCGGCAAATGCCTGACTCACAATCACGGTTTTAAAATGCGATTCTTTTCCCGGGAAATAACCACCATGACCCGAAGACTCATTCACCACTTCCAAATGGGTTGGGGATAATTGCGCCAAACGATCTTTCAGTTGTTGTTCTAAGCTCATGGCCTGACTCCAATCTTCAAAAATATAATCCCAGTATACCTTGTTCTGCCGAGTATTTCGGTAATCTGTTCAGGTGCAATCCGTTGATTGTGGTGAAATTTCATTGATTTCTATATGAATATTGGTTATTTATTGTCTAATCTACAGCATTTTGCTTTTATTTTATGCAATTGATGCAAGATTTTTAACAAAGGTGTTGACCACATTTTTGCATGCTGTATTATACACGGCATGCGGGAATAGCTCAGTTGGTAGAGCATAACCTTGCCAAGGTTGGGGTCGGGAGTTCGAGTCTCCTTTCCCGCTCAAAATTTTTTCATTTAGTTTTTTCATTTAAAAAACTTTATAGACTCCGCGGGAATAGCTCAGTTGGTAGAGCATAACCTTGCCAAGGTTGGGGTCGGGAGTTCGAGTCTCCTTTCCCGCTCCAGATTC
>SPVA01000036.1 GCA_013530545.1 Acinetobacter lwoffii | reverse complement strand
CCACCCATGCTATGCCCGATCAGGTCAATACTGGTAATTCTCGGATTGCGAGCAATCAGATCCTGTAAGGTATTCGCCAGACTTCGACCATTGGCAGAAATCCGGCGTCCAGTATTGTAGTTTAAATACAGCATGGTATTGCGGTCGCGCTGTGCCAGTAATTTTTCCCCGATCCCTTCATATTTGCGATTCGACCAGTCGAGATGGTTCATACATAAGCCATGCACAAACAGGGTAATCCGCCCGCTTAACTCGCCATTTTGTAACGAACCATAGTGGTCATAGATCACCATCGGCAGGGCCAAAGGATTCTGATATTTCAGCAGATAATCCCCGATAATGCCATTCAGGGCACTAACCAGAAAATGTAAGGAAGGCGTCAGCGGCTTATTGTGCAGTTTGGGAAAACGCTCAATAATCTGGCGTAGCCCCGGCGCAATCAGGGTATTACCATAATGAAACAGCATGTCATAGGACATTTGATAGAGCCGGGCAATCGAGGAAATATTCTGAAGTTTTTGTGAATTATTTTCACTTAAACCAAAAATACTCATTAAAATTTCGCGTTGAATACTCTTGATCAGCTCCTGAATCACGTCGTTAAAGCGCGTCGTTACCAGCTGCGCCAGACCTTCCAGTACATCGGCCTGACTCGGTGGGGTTCGGTCCCAGCGACAATAGGTTTCATGTAACGGTGTCAAACTTGGCATCTGATCCTGTCCTTTCAATGAGCCGCATACGTTGCCATCTTCCTTTTTAAAGAACTTCGCGGTATAAATTCTTTTTTTTGTGGTGTTTTCAGGTTTTTAGGGCCTCAGTTTAAAATAACGAGAATTAGAGAAGATTTTGGGCTTTTTTGTCAGACAATTTAAGCAATTAACTGGTCTTATAACGTAGTGTACTTCACATTATTTAAATTAAATTTTGATGATTGATGGTTTTTTTGTTGGTAGTTCATGAATATCATTTATTTGCATGGTTTTAAAAGTAGTTCAAACTCGATCAAGGGAGAATTGCTGCAACATTACTGTGCAAAGTATCCTGAAATTCAGGTACATTTACCCGATTTAAACATGTCACCGAACGCTGCCATTAGGCATGTTTCTGGCCTGATTGAATCGATGCATGAGGTGGCCCTGGTGGGGAGCAGTCTCGGGGGATTTTATGCGACACATCTGGTCGCACAGCATGCTGTGCCTGCTGTACTGATCAATCCGGCAATGCGACCATGGCAACTGTTTCGTGAACTGTTTGATGAGCAACTGCCTTATCAGGTTCATCCGAACTGGTGTCTGGATGAGGCAGATCTGTTACAACTCCAGCAATTGGCCCTGCCGGTTGCACAAGATGCAGACAAAATACTGGTTCTGCTGCAACAAGGCGATGAAGTTTTGGATTATCGTGAAGCACATCGTTATTATAGTGCTGCGCATCCCCCTGCAATGCTGATGACTGAAGCGCATGGCAGTCACGGGATGGATGATTTTGCGGAAAAAATTCCGTTCGTCTTACAGTTTTTATTGGACTGCATAAAAAAGGAAACCGAATAACGTGTCTCAATATACGGCTCAATCTCTTGAAGTTTTATCTGGTTTGGATCCGGTCCGTCGTCGTCCGGGCATGTATACCGATACTTCTCGTCCCAACCATTTGGCACAGGAAGTGATTGATAATGCTGTCGATGAGGCACTGGCAGGGCATGCCAACAAGATTACCGTCACGGTCTATAAAGATGGTTCTTTATCAGTCGAAGACAATGGCCGTGGTATGCCGGTGGATATTCACCCTGAATATGGCCAGAGCGGTATTGAAATTATCATGACCAAACTGCATGCCGGCGGTAAGTTCAGCACCGATAATTACCAGTTTTCCGGTGGTTTGCATGGCGTTGGGATTTCAGTGGTCAATGCGCTTTCGACCCGTGTAGAGGTCGAAGTATGGCCTTTGAAAATGGCGAACCGGTTGCACCGCTTGAAGTGCTGGCAGGTAAGGCACCGAAACGGGTATCAGGAACTACGGTACAATTCTGGCCTGAAGCCAAATATTTTGATTCGCCAAAATTTGCCCTCAAAGCGTTAAAACATAATCTCAAAGCCAAAGCTGTTTTGGCGGCCGGTTTACAGATCAACTATGTTGATCAGATTAATGATGAAAAGATCACCTGGCAGTTTGAAAATGGTCTGGTCGACTATTTGATGGACGAGCTGGAAGACCGTGAAATTATTCCGGCACCGGCTTTTGTCACCACAGGTGACGCAGAGCGCGCCAGCGCAGAATTTGCGATTTGCTGGAATGTTGAAGGTGGTGAAAGTGTTCAGGAATCTTATGTCAACCTGATTCCGACTGCGCAGGGCGGAACCCATGTGAATGGTCTGCGTTCAGGTGTGACTGATGCGATGCGCGAGTTCTGTGAACTGCGGAATTTGCTGCCACGGAATATGAAACTCTCTGCCGAAGATGTCTGGGACGGCGTCAACTATATCCTGTCATTGAAATTTCAGGAGCCACAGTTTTCGGGTCAGACCAAAGAACGTCTGTCGAGCCGTGAAGCAGCAGGGATTGTGCAGAATATTGCCAAAGATGCCTTTGCACTGTGGTTGAACCAGAATTCTGACATCGCCCTGCAACTGGCAGAAATGGCCATTTCTAAAGCCGGTCGCCGTTTAAAAGCTGCGAAAAAAGTAGAACGTAAAAAGATTGTGGCAGGTCCAACTTTGCCAGGTAAATTGTCGGATTGTGTAGGCCATGATCTGGATCAGTCAGAACTGTTTATTGTGGAAGGGGATTCTGCGGGTGGTTCAGCCAAGCAGGCACGTGACAAGAACTTCCAGGCGATCATGCCAATTCGTGGCAAGATCCTGAATACCTGGGAAGTCTCTTCGGACGAAGTTCTAGCATCTCAGGAAGTACACAATATTGCGATTGCCATTGGCGTTGATCCGGGTTCGGATGACTTATCGGAACTGCGTTATGGCAAGATCTGTATTCTGGCTGATGCCGACTCGGATGGTCTGCATATTGCCACTTTGCTGTGTGCCTTGTTTGTGAAGCATTTTCCGACTCTGGTGGAAGAAGGGCATTTATTTGTAGCGATGCCACCATTATTCCGAATCGATGACAATAAAGATGTGCACTACGCTTTGGATGAAGATGAGCTGAATAGCATCCTGAAAAAATGCAAAACCAAGAATCCGCAAATTACCCGATTCAAGGGGCTGGGCGAGATGAATGCCAGCCAGTTACGTGAAACCACACTTGATCCAAACACGCGCCGTCTGGTGCAACTAGATCTGGATGATGCTCATCATACTGCAGGTTTATTGGATAAACTTTTGGCGAAAAAACGTGCCAGTGACCGTAAAGACTGGTTAGAACAAAAAGGTAATCTGGCAGATTTGGTGGTTTAAACTATCGAATTTAAGCAATAAAAAATCCCGCAACCGCGGGATTTTTTTGTTTTAAAACAGTGCAAAAATTACTCAAGATGCTGCACTTTATTTGTACATCATCTTCTATCTCACTTCTGCTATGTTTTCATTGCTCTTTGCGCGACCTACTTAGAGTTAAGCTCGGATACAGCATTTAAATACAGGTTTAATTCTTTTTAGTATTACTAAATCAATGATTCATAATACAAATAATGAAATAAGTTAAAGTAAATTTTTTTATTTTTTGAAGCCTTGGCACAGAAATTGAATCACTCCATCCAGATGTACAACAAGACAAGCATGAAAAATGCACCATCATAAAGTTTGGAGAAAATCTGATGTTCCAACGCAATTTATTTTCAAAAAGTATTTTAGCCGCAACCATGGCAGGGGCTGTTGCATTAACGGGGTGTTCAAAATCTGCTGAAAAAGCAGAAGCCCCGGCCGCGGAAAGCAAAGTCGCAGATAGCGGCGATACGATTAAAGTCGGGATCCTGCATTCATTGTCAGGCACCATGGCAATTTCTGAGACCTCACTGAAAGACACGGCCTTAATGGCGATTAAGGAAATCAATGACAAGGGTGGGGTACTGGGTAAAAAACTGGAACCTGTGGTGGTCGATCCGGCATCAGACTGGCCACTTTTTGCAGAGCAAGCACGTCAGCTGATTACCCAAGACAAAGTCGCGGTAATTTTCGGTGCATGGACGTCGGTATCACGTAAATCTGTCTTACCAGTGGTTGAAGAGCTGAATGGCTTATTGTTCTATCCTGTACAGTACGAAGGCCAGGAACAATCCAAAAATATTTTTTATACCGGTGCTGCACCTAATCAGCAAGCCATTCCAGCCGTGGAATACTTGATGAGCGAAGAGGGCGGTAAAGCGGAGCGTTTTGTTCTGCTCGGTACAGACTATGTTTACCCACGTACCACCAACCAGATTTTACGTGCTTTTTTAAAGTCTAAAGGTGTGGCTGATGCGGACATCATGGAAGAGTACACGCCATTTGGTCATAGCAACTATCAAACCATTGTCGGCAATGTGAAAAAATTCGCAGCTGGTAAAAAGACTGCGGTGATCTCGACCATCAATGGTGACTCGAATGTGCCGTTCTATCGTGAATTGGGTAATCAGGGCATTAAAGCCTCTGATATTCCCGTCATGGCGTTCTCGGTGGGTGAAGAAGAACTGCGTGGTATTGACACCAAGCCATTGGTCGGTCATTTGGCGTCATGGAACTATTTCATGTCAGTGAAGAATCCGGTCAATACAGAATTTACCAACAAAATGAAGCAGTATGCGGTGGAATTCAAACTGCCGAATGCAGACAAGCTCGTGACCAATGACCCAATGGAAGCAACTTATGTCGGGATTAACATGTGGAAGCAAGCCGTTGAAAAAGCAGGTTCTACAGAGGTCGATAAAGTCCGTGAAGCGATGGCAGGTCAGGAATTCAAAGCCCCATCCGGCTATACCTTAAAAATGGATGCGACGAATCACCACTTACACAAGCCAGTCATGATTGGTCAGATTCGTGGCGATGGACAGTTTGATGTGGTCTATAAAACGCCACAAGCCATCCAGGCACAGCCTTGGAGCCCGTACATTCCGAAATAACAGCTATCTTTTGCCTGCCACAGCCGTGGCAGGTGTCCTCTGATTTTTTTCTTACTCTCCACGGAAAATTTCCAATGGAATAGGGGTGAATATAATGAATATTCGCGTGAATATCGCCGCTATTTTTCTGGTATTTGTACAGGTTATTTGTGTGCAACTGGTATCAGCAGAACAATCCTCAAATAGCACTGCATTGACTGCAGCAATACAACAAGATGCAATCCAGCAATTTGTGCAAGGTGATTTTGCCCAGCGCCGTGCTTTACTGAAGCAATGGCCGGGCAGTATTGAGCAGTTAGATCAGCTTGCAGAATATGTTGAAAACGAGCAGCTTTATAGTGGGGCTAATGGTCAAACCTATATTTTAGAATCGGACGAAAAATTACTCAGCTATCCGAGTCTAGGCATCGTTGCAGATTGGCCGAGTGACTTATCACAAGTGACTTTGGTGAATACCTTGCGTAAAGCGCTCAACTTTGGTTTGGCACAAAGAAAACTCAAATCTGAAGATGCTTCCGAGCGTTTAGAAGCGATTGATATTTATGAAAGCAACTTGGCAGAGCTGAATGTTGCTCACATCAATGCCCTGTATTTGAACGAACAAAATAACAAAGTCAAAGCCCGTTTGGCCCAGCTTAAAGCGCGTCTGGATTATCAAGATGAAGATGTCTTAGTTAAAATTCAAGCGGCGAAAGCCTTGCAAGACTCCAATCGTCCCGATGTCTTGGCGATGGTGGAAAATGAGCTAACACAGCCGAATTTACATCCAGAGCTGAAAGCGGCTTTGCTTGAAGCGAAAAGCAGTATTAAAACCCGTATTCAAGCCAGCGAATGGACAGGACATTTATTTTCAGGTTTAAGTACTGCGAGTATTCTACTGCTTGCTGCACTGGGTCTTGCGATTACTTATGGTTTGCTCGGTGTGATTAATATGGCGCATGGCGAGCTGATTATGATTGGTGCCTATACCACTTATGTGGTGCAAAGCCTGTTTAAAAGTTATTTGGGTAGCTATGTCGATTGGTACTTAATCGCCGCGATTCCTGCAGCATTCCTGGTAAGTGGGCTGATCGGCATGTTGATTGAACGTACCGTGATTAGTCCGCTATATGGTCGCCAGTTGGAAACCTTGCTTGCCACTTTTGGTGTCAGCCTGATTCTGATGCAATTGGTACGCATGACTTTTGGTGCGCAAAATGTCGAAGTTTCTAACATTTCCTGGCTGTCAGGCGGGATCTCGATTACTCCAAGCTTGATGCTGCCCTATAACCGTATTGCGATTATTGTCTTTACCATTGCAGTGCTTTTGTTGTTGGTTTACCTACTGAATAAAACCCGTTTTGGTCTCTTCGTTCGTGCGGTGACACAAAACCGTCAAATGGCGCGAGCAGTCGGTATTCGTTCTAGTCGTATCGATATGATGGCCTTTGGTTTAGGTTCAGGTCTTGCAGGGTTAGCCGGATGTGCTTTGGCACAAGTGGGTAACGTCGGGCCGGATTTAGGGCAAAACTACATTATTGATGCCTTCTTGGTGGTGGTTGTCGGTGGTGTAGGTCAGGTGTGGGGTGCAGTCCTTGCAGCGCTTGGTCTGGGTATTAGCGGTACCGCCTTGGAAATTGGCATTGGTGCAGTACTGGCAAAAATTGTTCTCTTGGTGCTTGTGATTTTGTTTATTCAAAAACGTCCACAAGGTTTGTTTGCCATCAAAGGCCGTTTTGTGGAGTAAGCACATGAAGATTACACAATTATTATCCGACAAACCGCATAGTGGCATTGCGATTGCCGTATGCTTTGCCATTTTATTGGCATTGCCATGGTTACACCTGTTACCTGCCGATTCAACCCTACATTTATCTGCGTATTGGGTCACCTTGATTGGCAAAATCATGTGTTTGGCTCTGGTCGCTTTGGCACTGGATTTAGTTTGGGGCTATGCCGGAATTTTAAGTTTAGGACATGGTTTGTACTTTGCCCTTGGCGGTTATGCCTTTGGGATGTACTTAATGCGCCAGTCTGCAGGGGATGGCATTCCTGACTTTATGCGCTTCCTTAGTTGGACGGAAGTGCCATGGTTTTGGGTCGGTACGGAATACTTCCTTTGGTCATTGGTATTAGTGGTATTAGTGCCGGGCATCATCGCCTTTATTTTCGGCTTCTTTGCCTTCCGTTCCAAAATTAAAGGCGTGTATTTCTCGATTATTACCCAAGCTATGACTTTTGCCGCTGCATTACTTTTCTTCCGTAATGAAACCGGCTTTGGTGGCAACAACGGCTTTACCGGTTTTAAAACCATTTTAGGCCTGGACATTACCTCGGCATCGATGCGGGCAAGTTTGTGCTTTATCACCGCTTTGGTATTGTTGCTGTGCTTTATTGGTTTACGTCATTTAATGAATAAACCTTATGGCCGTGTACTCGGTGCAATTCGTGACAGCGAAAACCGTCTGCAATATTTGGGCTACCGTACCTTGTGGTACAAGCTCTCGGCATGGGTGCTATCTGCGGTGATTGCAGGCATTGCAGGGGCACTGTATGTGCCACAAGCCGGCATTATTAACCCAAGTGAAATGAACCCGGTGAACTCGATTGAAATGGCAGTCTGGGTGGCAGCGGGTGGACGTGGCACGCTGATTGGTCCATTGATTGGGGCAGGCTTAATCAATGTGAAGCATGGCTGTTGATTTTGGGTACGTTATTTATTGTAGTGACCATCTTCCTGCCAAAAGGCATTATTGGTCTGTTTGACCGTTTTAAAAAGGAGCGTAGCGAATGAGCGAGATCCTGCAACCGCATGGTGGTCATGCTTCTGAAGGCTATGGTCGCCCAAAAGAACAAGGCGCGGACTTTACCCATGGCATTGCATTGTATCTGGAAAAAGTCAGTGTCTGGTTTGATGCCTTTCGTGCCCTAAATGATTTATCGCTGTATATCGAAGAAGGGGAATTACGCTGCATCATTGGACCGAACGGGGCGGGGAAAACCACCCTCATGGATGTGATTACCGGAAAAACCCGTCCAACTGAAGGCGCTGCATTTTTCGGGCAAAACTATGACCTAGCCAAAATGAGTACCGAGCAAATTGCTGAAGCAGGCATTGGACGTAAATTCCAAAAACCGACGGTGTTTGAAAATTTCAGCGTCATGGAAAATCTGCTTCTAGCAGCCCCCAAAGACAAGCGCGTGAAAAAGAGTTTCTTTAGCAAACTCGATCCCGATGCCCAAAATGCCCTGGATGAATCACTTGCGCAAATTCGTCTGCAAGAGTTCATTAATAAACCTGCTGGCTTGCTGTCGCATGGTCAAAAGCAATGGTTAGAAATCGGCATGTTGTTGATGCAACGTCCAAAACTGATTTTACTGGATGAACCTGTAGCAGGCATGACCGATGCCGAAACCGAGCGCACGGCGGAGCTGTGTTTAGAACTCAAGAAAAATCACACCCTCGTTGTGGTTGAGCATGACATGAGCTTTATCGATACTATTAGTGAAAAAGTCACGGTATTGGCACAAGGCGCAATTTTAGCAGAAGGCACATTGGCAGAAGTACAAGCCAATGAAGATGTCATTGAAAAGTATTTAGGATGTTAGAAGTCAAAGACGTCAATCAATTTTATGGTGGCAGTCATATTTTACGTGATGTGTCGTTGACTGCACCTGTGGGTGAGTGTTCGGTGGTGCTTGGGCGCAATGGTGTAGGGAAAACCACGCTCCTTAAATGTCTGATGGGTATTTTACCGATTAAATCCGGACAGATTTTGTTGGATGGCAAGGACATTTCGAAACTCAGTCCTGAACAGCGTGTCCGTGCAGGTCTGGCTTATGTGCCCCAAGGTCGAGATATTTTTTCAACGCTGACGGTGGAGGAAAATATCCTCATTGGTATGGCGAAATATAAAGGAGCAAAGACACGCAAAGTGCCTGAGCATCTCTATGAAATTTTCCCTGTCTTGGACGAAATGAAGCATCGCCGTGGGGGAGATTTATCCGGTGGACAGCAGCAGCAGCTTGCCATTGCACGTGCACTTGCTTCTGAACCGCGTGTGCTGATTTTGGATGAACCGACTGAAGGCATTCAACCATCCATTATTAAAGACATTGGCCGGGTCATTCGTAAACTGGCGGATGGTGGTGAGATGGCGATTGTGCTGGTTGAGCAGTTTTATGACTTTGCTGAAGAACTTGCCGATGGTTATACCGTGATGGCACGTGGGCAGGTTGTGGCGCAAGGTGTGGGCAGTGAAATGCCGGAGAAGGGAATTCGGGAGTTGGTGGCGATTTAATGCTTTTAGCTCCTTCTCTTATGGGAGAAGGCGGGGGATGAGGGCTTATCTTTATTTACCTCTCCCTAACCCTCTCCTAGAAGGAGAGGGAAAAAGCCTCCCTGAGCAAGATATAAGCACTGCTTTATATCGAAGCGTAAGAAAGGGAGGTTTGGAGGGATTAGATTTTAAATCTCCTCTTACGAAGCAGAGCTTCTCATCTCTTAAAGAGAGAGGGGAATTTTCTTTTTGGAATAATGGAGGGATTAGATTTCTGTATTTTCATCCCAAAGGAAGTACATACCAAATTGTCCAGTTCTAAATTCACCGCCTATCGCTTTGCCCGTATCAGCCATATTTTCCCTATAATATTTTGAATATTATGTTTGTTATAGGGTAATAACAATCACTCAACCTTTAAATACATGCCATCCGCCGAGACATTATGGCCAAAACCGCAAGACATTGGATTGTTGCTATTCACTACAATCTGTTGTCCAATTTGAGCGTTAAACTGAAATTTCAAATCAATTTTGCAATTTTCTACGCTGTAATTGGCCTGAGCTTTATTCAGCGACATACGGGTTAAAAATTCTCCCATATTTGGTCCATAAATCAGACTGCGTAAACCCATATAGAGTCCATTAAACTCAATCTGGTAGGCATTAGAAGCTGGTTTAACTTCCATCGTATTCCACTGACCAAAACCTGCATAGCGGACATATTTTCCTGCAAAATTCTTCGGTTTTTCTGGTGCAGGTAACTGTTTTAGATTGAACTGGCTGGCTTTAGTATTCGGAAAAACGGAAAACCAGGCGCGTGCCCATTGCGGCTTTCCAAGCTTGGCATAACTTAAGCCAACATTATTAAATGCCGTGGTGATATCACGCTCAGAAAAAGCTGTAACGCCGTCTTCTACATTCATCGCACAAAAAGATGACCAAGCGGCTTGTTGCTCAAATTGCGCTATAGCCTTTTGATATTGTTTTTGGTCGTAGAATTTCTTGCCATTATTTGCATAGCTTTGCACTTTGCTACAGCCTGAGCGGAGCTCTTTTTCAAAATCTGAATCAGCAAAAGTGTGCGCGCTTAAACCTAAAAGACCAATAGACAATAGAGATTTATACATGGTGTTATTCAGTATGATTTTGAGCTGAATAAAACATAGCCGCTCGTATAAGTAAATAGAACTTGTGCTTATTAAACTGGATAACAACAAAATATCGTGATGGCCAAGTATTAAAAAGCTGAAAAGGAGTGTCCAGAAAGCAGTTCTGGAATAGCTTTAAACTAAGAATGAATCAAGCTCGATCCAGATTCAGTTGCAAGAGGACCAAATCACGCCATTGCCCAAACTTCTGTCCAACTTGCGGCATATAGGCAGTTTGAACGAAACCCAGTTTTTCATGCAGACGAATCGATGAAGTGTTTTCAGAATCAATCGCCGCGACCATGATATGCAGTTTCTGTACCTGAGCCTGTTCAATTAAATACTGCAATAATTGAGAACCTAAACCTTGCCCTGCATAATCTGGATTTAAAAAGATCGAATGTTCTACCGTCTGTTGAAAGCCCTGAATACTACGAAACTGATCATAACAGGCATAGCCAGCAATGACTTGATTTTGAGTATCTTCAACCACAAAAACCGGGAAATTCTGATTTTTAAGCTGCTTAAACCAGATTTTGAAATAGTTCAAATCAAAGGCCGTTCTGTTCCAGGTCGCAGTACCATAGAGTACTTCCTGATTATAAATCTTGAGGATGGTTTCAAGATCATGTTCGGTCGCAGGTCGAATATCAAAATCAGGCATATTCTTGTTCTGGTAGAGGTGAGCTGAAATCACAGTTTAAAAAAAAGCAGAACCGGAGTTCTGCTTTCGATCATACATCAATTAGAAATGATATTTCACAAGTGCGCTGACATTGTTTTCGTCTTGATTTTTAAGACCAAACTTGTTGTTCCACACTGAATGTTCAACGCCGAGGTATAAACGGGTGTCTGGAGAAATGTGTTTGCCCGCATTCCATTTCCACTGTGTAGTCCAGTTTAACTCGCTTGCTTGAGCGTCTTTTTCAGCAGTTGACCAATCAAGGAAGCCATCTACAAGAAAGTCTTCAGCACCCAGTTTAAATGGCACACCATAGGTAAGCGTCATTTGATAATCGTCTTTATTGCCAAACACTTTTTCATTATTTGCACGATAAAGATTCAAGCTAGCATATTGAAAGTATGGGATATCAAGGTCAAAGCCCACGCCATATAGGAAGTTATCAGCATTATCTGAACCTTCCCACGTTGTTGAAATAAGCACATCTTTCACTGGACCAAAGGCAAGTTTTTGGCCTGTAACTTCGCTTAAGCTTAAACGTGGTGATAACTCAAAGTACGTACTTTTAACATCATCGCCACCGCGCAGACGATCCATAAAGAAGAATATATCTGCATATTTAACTTTTGCAGCATATTCAACAGTTAAAGTAGTTTGCTGATCGTCTACAACTTCATAGTTTTCACCATAAAGACCTGTAACGCTAAAGTCCTGCCAAACTGGTTTTGCTTGAGCAAATACAGCAGTTGAAGCCAATGCACAAAGTGCCGCAAGTTGTGTAAATTTCATTTAAATCTATCCCCCCGAGAAAGCAGAATAAGCATACAGATTAATAAGTAAAAATAAAGTTAAAAGTGATCGCTGACTTAAATATATTTCAGCCTTCATGAGTTGAATGAAGACGATCATCTTCCTCAGTTTTCATTGCCTTTTGCTGATATTTCTCTAAATTATTATTTTTTAAATAAAGTTGAATATGTAGCGTCTTAAAAGACTGAATGTATAACTAGAAATATAAAATCACTTCAATTCAGGATGATGAGTTTAGAAAACCAGTAAAAATAGGGGGAATATACAGATTGTTTAGTAATTAATTTGAGCCTCAGGCTGAATAGCTTTGTTCTGTTTGTGTAATGAGGTTAGTTCTAAAATCTCAAATGACGGTCGTTTTATAAGCCTATTCTCAGCGTCGTAAAATAAGAGTGATCGGTCTTATATTTCAATTGAAAATCATTTTTGCAGTTTATTATTTTCGAATGACGAAAGAGTATTTTTCCCGGTTCTGCAAAAGCAACTAAATAATGATAAAGCATATTATCTCTTCAGAACTGTAAGGCTGACTAGGCGCTGATCTTATAAGAAAAACTATTAGATAAAAGTGAGCTAATTTTCATAAAAAAATACTTTTAATTTCTTTTTTTTTAGGTTTCTTGGTCGAATGTTATTTAAGCGATTTATCGGTCTGGCTTAAAAAACATTTCAAACTAAATTGTGTGAAGAGTTGCGCAATTGCTGTTTGAAGAATCCTGTATTTTTGAGCTGAGTAAGCAGTTGTCACAATGGATTATTCTTTTGCTAAAAAACCAAAATATCACTTGCATATTTCCCAGATACAGCCGATATTCAAGATATAAGGACACGATTCTGCAGACTCAAAAATGTGTTCATCATTCAAAATGGAGGGTGTGATTCCAATCATTTGAAGAAGTGAAATGCGATGCGAAACAGCAAGCTACAAACGTGCCAAGATAAAAAATTTTGCACTCAAAAGTTACAAAGATTGAGGATGGTAATATATGAATATTGAACTTCGTACCGATAACCACATTCAGAATAGTGATCGTTTAATTACTTATGTACGGGAAGAATTAAATCAAGAATTCCAGCGCCACAGCGAACGTATTACCCATTTTTCAGTCCATCTTAGTGATGAAAATGGCGCCAAAGGCGGCGATGACGATATTCGTTGTATGATTGAAGCGCGTCCTGCAGGCTTGAAACCTGTCGTAGTCAATCATCGTGGCCATAATGTCGATACTGCGATCCATGGTGCAATTGACCGACTAAAACGTAGTCTGGAACATGTGATCGAGAAAAAAGACAATGTTCGTCCTGGTGCTCTCGAACTAGCAGACACAGATACTGCGGATATCGAAGAGTAAGCCAAACTGATTTGAAAAAGCCCTGCGGGGCTTTTTTCGTATTAAACAAAAATATAGTTATGAGAAGCACAACAAATCCTGCTTTATTCGGCATAATAGTCGAAAACGAATCAAAGTGAGCTCCATCATGTTAACTGCGCAACAACAGCTTTTTGTGCAAGCACTCGAAGAATTAAATCTGGACCAGGTCAAACAGCTGCTGGCAGATGGACTCAACCCGAATTTTATTGATCATGACAAAGGCCCGGTGATTTCGGTCTGGTCAGATGGCCTGTTTAAATGGTGGGAAGAAGTGTGTGAGCTGTATGAAGCCGGAACACCACTTTCAGAAGAGGAGAAACAGGCACGTTTGGCGGTACATTTACAGATTCTGGAAGAACTGATCCAGGCCAAAGTGAATCTGCATTTGTGGGATGCAGAAGAAATTTATGGTCCACTCTGGGATGCCGCAAGTGCCGCATGCGCGCCAGCTGTACAGCGTTTACTGGATGAAAAAGTCGATCCAAATAGCAAAGATGAAGATGGCATGACTATTTTATCTTCAATTAGTGATCTATTCTTTGATTGTGATTTTGATGAAATCAACTGGTCAGAAGCCTTGGATGAAGAAAAACAGACGCTAGAACTGCTTCGCAAGCATGGCGCAAAAATGACCAAAGAACTCAGTTAAATTTTAATAAAGAGCTCCAACATGACAACATTAAAAACCTTGGGTTTGATTGCACTGGCCGGTTGTAGTGCACAGCTTTTCGCAGCAGATTTTGAATTTGATCGACCAGGTGAGGGTCTGAGTACTGGAATTACGCCAGTCGGAAATGTCGCTTGGGAGCAAGGCTTGCCTACAGCGCATTATAGCAAGTCGGGCGATCAGACCGCGACCACACTCAGTGCAGATATGTTGTTACGTACCGGACTCAGTGATGATCTGGAATTGCGTTTAGGTTGGGCTGGCCCGACCTGGACCCAAGTGAAATCCAATGGCCAGACCGAAGAAGATGATGGTCTGGGCGATGTTAGTATTGGTCTGAAAAAGGCCATTGATTTGGATGATGACAAACTCAGTATGGCTTTGCTGGCCGAAGCCATCATTGCAACAGGCAATGCCGGTTTCACCAATGAAGAAGATATTTACAGCCTAGGTTCTGTCTTGTCGTATCAATATAATGACTTGGTCAGTACCGCATTGACCATGCGTTATGAATGGCAGGACAGCAACTGGGCAGTGTCTGCGATTCCTTCTCTAGGCTACCGCATTACTGATCGCTGGTCAGGTTATTCTGAACTGATTTACCGTAAAGCGGAAAGTGTCGATAATCAATACGCACTCGGTACCGGGGTTATGTATGCCTTAAACGACCGTGTCCAATTGGATGCGAATGTCGGTGTAGATCTGGATGGTGCAGATCGAAGTTACTTCTCAGGCTTAGGTTTCTCTGTGCTGTTCTAAGTTATTCAACTCACAGATGATGAAATACTCGCAGTTCCCGACCTGGGGGAAAATGCTTGCCCTGGTTATTTTGGGAAGCACCTTGTTCAGCAGTCCTGCTCAGGCGGAAACTGCATTGTTGTCTGCCGAGCAGGCTTTTCCTGTGAGCGTGATCTCCACCAGTCAGCAGCAGGCTGAACTGAGTTGGCAGATTCCAGACAACTATTATCTGTATCAGCATAAAATTGAAGTCCGGCAGGGCAACCAACCGGTGTCGTTTGAGTTGCCACCCGCTGAAGATTTGTATGATGATAACTATGGACATACCCAGGTTTATTATCAGCAGTTAAAGTTTCAGATCCCGACTCAAGCGGGGCAATCCTATCAGGTCAGTTGGCAAGGCTGTGCCAAAGACCGGATCTGTTATCCGCCACAAACCATTCAGTTCAAGACCGATTTGTCCGGTCTGGTGCAATTCGAAGCTGCCGGATCAGGAGCAAAGCGTTTACTTGATCTGAATACTTCATCACTGCAACACAATACCCTGTTTAATACAGTGGATTCCTCAGAATCTACAGCAGATGAAATCTCTGCATCAGCCAACACACAAACCGAACCTTATGCAGCACAAGACCAGAAATGGTCAGCCCAGTTGCTTGAGCGCTCTTTGGGCTATGGGCTTTTACTGTTCTTCGGCTTGGGAATTTTACTGGCTTTCACCCCGTGTTCCTTGCCGATGCTGCCAATTCTGACCTCGCTGATCGTACGTGACAGTAAAGGCCTGAAAGCCTGGATGATTGCACTGACTTTTGTCAGCAGTATGGCTACTGTCTATGCGGTACTCGGCTTAATTGCGTCTTCAGCTGGTCTGAACTTCCAGCGCTGGTTGCAGCAACCGGGAACCCTGATCGCATTTAGCATCCTGTTTGTCCTGTTTGCCCTGAATCTGTTTGGCCTGTTTGAAATCAAACTGCCGCAACGTCTGGTTCATCGTCTGGACCGGGCGCAGGCCATGCAGCAGGGAGGGAGTCTGGTCAGTGCCGGTGTCATGGGCATGATCTCGGCACTTCTGGTAGGACCATGCATGACCGCACCACTGGCAGGTGCATTGTTATTTATTTCCCAGACGCAAAGTCAGTGGCAGGGCGCTCTGTTGCTGTTTACTCTGGGTTTTGGGATGGGCACGCCTTTATTACTGGCCAGTATTCTGGGTGCACGGATTCTGCCTAAAGCCGGGCACTGGATGAATCAGATTAAAGTGCTCTTTGCCTTTATCATGCTGGCATTGGCCCTGTATTTTATTCGGCCGCTAATTTCAGAAGCCGCTTTACAATGGTTATCCTTAGCTTTGGGTATGACCTTCGTAGCCTATGTGCTGTTCCGGATTTTCTGGCATCGCACGAGTCTAAGATGGCTGTATATCCTGTGTCTGGTACTGGCTGTACCTTATATTGCTTATAGCCAATATCAGCATAGTCAGCGGTTTTTTGTGGAGCAGGTGAGTACAGAAGTCAACTGGCATGTGGCACGTAGTGCAGCAGAATTTCAGCAGATTTTGAACAAGGCACCACAAGGGCAAAAGATCATTATTGATGTCTACGCCGACTGGTGTGTCGCCTGTCAGCCGATCGAACATCGTATTTTAAAATCTGCAGCGGTGCAGCAGGCGCTTGCGCCATATTTCCTGATCAAGCTGGATTTAAGCCAATATAATGCCTCTCATCAAGCACTGTTAAACCAATGGGAAATTCTGGGACCGCCAACGTATTTATTCTTGAATGCGCAGCAGCAGGAAATTCGTGGCTTGCGTTTGACCGGTGCCTTTAGCGAGGGAGAATTGCTGGCACAACTGCAAGCGCTGGCTCAAAGTGAAAATCCATAATCTAGTCTTAAAAAGCTGAACCCGTTTAAGAGACCTGCATCTGTGCTGGCACCGGTTCAGCATAGGCTTTGACCAGATTACGCCCACCGGCTTTAGCCTGATAAAGCGCCTGATCGGCCTGACTCAATAACTGCTGCGGGCGTAATTCCGCGCTAGAAATGGCAATCCCGAAACTGGCGGTCACCGGAATCAGCTCACCCTCATCACTGAAAATCTGCAATTGCTGAATGGCGATGCGACAGCGTTCAGCCACTTGCTCGGCTTTTTCCAGACTGGTATTTTTAAGCACCAAAATAAATTCTTCCCCGCCAAAACGGCCGACCACATCACTTTCGCGCAATTGCTGGTTCAGTACAGCACTCACTTCAACTAAGGTTTCATCGCCCTTATGATGGCCATAGTGATCATTAATTTTCTTGAAATGATCCAGATCTAATAGCACTAAAGCATAATTGGGAGTGGCTGCGGCATTCAGTTTATCCAGACATTGGTTGATACTACGGCGGTTAAACAGGTTGGTGAGCGGATCAATCTGACTCAGCTGTTTGATCAGCTGCTCGCGATGACGCCATTGACTGAGCAGAATCTCGAATAACACCATGCAGACGGCCAGAATTGGCAAAATGAAATACAGCATCGATAACAGCCAGAAACCATTATAAAAAAGCTTGTCATCGATATTAAATAGCGGTGAATAAGGCAATTGATGACTGAAACTTAAATAGGCGCATCCGCCCAGAAAAATGGAGGCAGGAATCAGCATGCTATAGACCAGCGTGCGATGAAACAGCACCAGTCCCACCATAATTAAACAGACATAGGAGGTCGTGGCCACAGGGCTGATCACCCCGACGACATAGGCGTCACGACACAACGAGATAACAAAAGTACCCACTGCCATATAAGGCAGATAACGTTCAATCAGCTGATTCCCCTGAAATTTATAACAGGGAAAAATCAGGAGAAATAGAATTACCAGAAAGCTGCTGTTCAGAGTAATTTGTGTATAGACCCGTTCTAGATGAACATATTGCCAATATTCGGGATTTAATAACACGAAAATATCCCAGCCGAGCCAGGTCAGATGTACTCCGCATCCCAAGGTCAGCATCAGGATGCATTTCTTCAGGATGCGCCAGTTCATCACGACTTCATCTTCGACCAGATATTTCTTGATTCTGTGTCTTAGCACTTTTTCTAATACAGGCGATATTCGCTTCATGGTCCCGGTCTGACTTTAATTGTTATGGCAGATTTTTTAAGACTTATTGGATATTTATAGCTTTATTTACACAAGATAACATAAGTTTGAATGCTTGATAAACAACAATATTTAAAACATTTTTGTGATTTAGTTGATATCTGATCTGCTCATTCTTTGCCGATAGCGTAAGTGATCTAGGCTATGCCAAAGGGTTCTCATCAAAATTAAAGAGGTTAAGAGGTATACAGTTTTGTTCTAAATTCAGGATGATGTGTTTTATTTGTGCTAATTATTTCAATATGGTCAATCGTTAAAATGGCTGCATTGTTAGAAACAACCAAAGATAAAGAGCGAAGCCATGAAAGTTTTACAGATTGATTCCAGTATTTTAGGAGATGCTTCTATTTCGCGTCAGTTAACTCAGGCCGTGGTGGAACAATTGCAGCAAAAATATGCTGAGGCCATTGAGGTTGAATATCTGGATCTGGCAGCACAGCCTATTCCCCATCTTACCGCCGAAATTTTAATGGGCCAGAATGCAGAACAGACGGCATTGGGCGAGGAAATTTTAGAACAATATTTGCAGGCGGATGTCGTGGTGATTGGTGCAGCGATGTATAACTTCGGTTTGCCATCGACCCTGAAAGCCTGGATTGACCGGATCTGTGTCGCGGGACGCACCTTTAAATATACCGAACAAGGTCCTGTGGGTCTGGCGGGCAATAAAAAAGTGTATATCGCCAGCAGCCGTGGTGGTGTGTATGGTGAGCAAAGCCCGGCTGATTTTCAGGAGGCTTTCTTGAAAACCGTATTTAACTTTACTGGCGTGAATGATATTGAAGTGATTCGTGCTGAAGGGGTGAACATGGGAGAAGCGGTTAAAGCCCAAGCGCTACAAACTGCATTGCAGCAGGTTCAGGCCATTTAAAACCTAAAACCTCTTTTCAAAGGGTCAGCTACGGCTGACCCTTTTTATATGCTAAATCATGCTTAATCCCGATCCAGACGATGGGCAAATTCTGCAAGATCGGTCAGCGCCTGTTTGGCTTCATCGAACCAGGCGCTGAACATCTGGAAGTTGTGCCACATGCCGGTATACAGTTTAAATTCGACCTCGACACCTGCCTGCTCCGCTTTTTCTTTAAAACGGCTAGCATCATCCAGCAGAATTTCCTTGGAACCCACCTGAATATGAATCGGTGGCAAACCAGTTAAATCGGCGAAAAAGGGAGAAACTTCCGGATCACCCCGATCAATCGAACGCGGCACATAATATTCAATCCCAGTTTGAACTGTTTCCAGAGACAGCAGGGCGTCATGCTTCTGGTTATAACGTAAAGATTCACTGGTCAACGTTAAATCCAGCAGTGGAGATAGCAAAATCAGACCGCTGACCTGTGGCAGACTTTCCTGCTGTATTTTGAGTGCCAGCGCCAAGGCCAGATTGGCACCGCAAGAATCGCCAGACAGAATGATATCTTTGGCTTGAACACCTTGATCCAGCAGCAGATTATAGACATCAAACAAGGCTTCCAAGGCTTCTGGATAGGCAGATTCGGGTGATAGCGGATAATCGACATGCAGTACCTGCATCTGGGTTCGAGCCGCAATTTGAGTCATAAAGGCACGATGGGTATTTAAAGAACCTAAGTAAAATGCGCCGCCATGAATATGAAAAATCAGCTGGGTCGATTCCTGCTGCGGCTTAATTTCTTCCGCGCGCAGTCCGGCCAGTCGGAGCGAGCGAATCTGTACCGTTTTATCCTGAGGGAAAAGTTTGCACATCTGTTCCAGTGCAATGCGCATCGAACTCGGTGGAAGAGTGAATCTGCTCGGGGCACGAATGGCCGTTTTTAAAAAGCTTTCTGTAATTAATTGTTTCGTTAGCGGGCTTATCTTCATCTTCCTTCCATCTTTTTGTGCTTTTATTGATCGTATAGATTATTTACCAACCATATTTACAAGGTTACACTAAATAGTCACACCTAAAAATTGAAAAATTGTTGTGACTTTTTAATACTACATGGGTCTATTTTCAGACTAAGGAAATGAAGAAAAATGAAAAAAATAGCGCTTACGTTAGGACTACTAGGCTTATCTGCACTGGCTAATGCCGCGGATCCTTTAAATGGTACGGTATGGAAAACCATTGATGATAAAACCAAGCAGCCTAAGGCCATGGTTAAATTCACTGAACAAAAGAACGGCACTTTGTCAGCCAGTATTCAGTCTGTGTTAACTCCCGGTGAAGAAAATGCCTGCAAGAAATGTGAAGGTCCATATCACAACAAATCTCTGAAAGGCTTGACCATTGTTAAAGGTCTGAAAAATGCTGGTGGTACCAGTTATGACAGCGGTTCGATCCTAGATCCGCAATCTGGTAAAACTTATAAGTTGAAAGGTCAGCTGGCAGACGGTGGCAAGAAACTTGAACTGCGTGGTTTCATCGGCGTAGCGGCATTGGGTCGTAACCAGACCTGGATTCGTGCCAACTAATTTATTTTAAGCAGATATACAAAAGCCTGACCGATGTCAGGCTTTTTTATGAAAATTATTTAGGGCAAGAGATTAGTGATTCAAGCCACGATAAACCGTTTCATCAAAACCGGCAATAAATCCTGTAGAGGTTGCCAGTATTGGACGTTTGATTAAACTGGTATGGGTGGTTAATGCATTAATTAAGGCATCTTCACTCGACAGGGCGGTCTGTTGCTCTTCTTCACCGAGTTTACGCCAAGTGGTGCCTTTCTTATTCAGGACCACGTCCTGACCCAAGGCATCCAGCCAAATTTTAACTGTTTCAGCATCTATGCCCTGTTTTTTATAGTCATGAAATTCATAACTCAGACCTTGCTCCGTCAGCAGATCAAAGGCTTTTTTCATCGAACTGCAATTTTTAATTCCGTAAATTTTTAACATAGCTGCCATCTAAAAAATTTAAATCATGAACTAGCTTAACCAAATTGGCAGCAGCAGACCATGCAAAAGCAAATGAAAAAGGAAAAAACTTTAAATAGCAGAAAAGTCATGTCATTAAAATGACATCAAGCAGCTTTAATATGAGCAGCAAGAAAAAGAACAATCCAAATAATAAGAAAAATAAAAATTTGGGAATGATAGAAATAGAAAACCCGCATTTAATCATCCTGATCATGCGGGTCTCAATCCAACGTCCAATGTCACATCCATGCAAAACAAGCTAAATCTATAGTCTGTTTTATTTTCGTCCTACGGCGTCCTGTCCTTATGTTGTCGTCCTGACATGTCCTTGTGCCGTAGCGCTATAATGCTATGTTATTACATTGAGATAAACCCAAAAAATACGTCATGTCATGTAAGAAATAAGCCTTAATTGAGTGAACATCTGTTCACTCAATTAAATAGTGAAGATTATAATTTATAGTCGATAATCACTGGGGCATGGTCGCTAAACCATTGTTCTTTATAGACCCAAGCATTAACGGTGCGCTCTTTCCAGTCCGGAGAACAGGCATGATAATCAATCCGCCAACCAACGTTCTTGGCGCGTGCTTGTCCACGGTTTGACCACCATGAGTATAATTCGGCTTCTTTGCGGACTTCACGGAAAGTATCGACATAACCGAGCTCATCATAAATATGATCCAGCCAGGCACGTTCATGCGGTAAACAGCCCGAGGCTTTCTGGTTGCCCGACCAGTTTTTAATATCAATACGTTTATGCACGATATTATAGTCACCACAGACAATCACCGATTTATTTTCATCGCGCCACTGTTTCAGGATTTTTGCGTATTCTTCCAGAAAGTGATCTTTACGCGCTTGTGCTTCATCGCCTGATGAACCCGAAGGCAGATACAGGGAACAGATCTGTACAGTTTGTTCTAGACCCAAGTTAAATTCAGCGGCAATAAAACGGCCTTGTGAATCGGCCAGTTCAAAACCCAAGCCATCGGTCAGAGACACAAAAGGCAGACGGCTATAAATGGCAGTACCGGCATAACCCGGACGCTCGGCAGGAAACAGGTGCGTGTACCAGCCTTCAGGCTTGAATTTATCGGTCCACTGCGCATGCGTGATCCGGCTTTCCTGCATGCAAATCACGTCGGCATCCGACTGTTCCATCCATTCTAATAGACCTTTGGTGACAGATGAGCGTAAGCCGTTGACATTAATTGAAACGACGCGAAGAATTTTTTGATCACCTGGATAGCTACTCTTTGGTATCATGCGCAAGTCTTACCTTAATTAATGGATTTAGGAGCACCTCATGTCAACGCCAGCTCAGTTTAACCCACAAGCTTTTATCGAACTCGCATTATCACGCGGTGTGCTTAAATTTGGTGAGTTTACTTTAAAATCGGGACGTGTGAGTCCCTATTTTTTTAATGCGGGTCTGTTGAATGATGGTGAAGCCTTGACACTGCTGGCTTCTGGCTATGCTGCAAAACTGATTAAATGTGACCATATTGAAGTGATTTTTGGACCTGCCTATAAAGGCATTCCTTTTGTGGCAGCAACTGCTGTGGCTCTGTCGCAAAATCATGGGGTAAGTGTGCCGTGGGGTTTTAATCGCAAGGAAGCCAAAGACCATGGCGAGGGTGGCGTATTGGTCGGTGCTTCTGTAGAAGGTAAAAAAGTCTGGATCATTGATGATGTGATTACCGCAGGCACAGCGATTCGTGAAGTCGTCACCATCCTGAAAAATGCCGGTGCGCAGATTGCGGGTGTGCTAGTTGCATTAGACCGTCAGGAAAAAGGTCAGGGCGAACTGTCTGCGATTCAGGAAGTGCAACAAGAGCTTGAGATTCCTGTACATGCCTTAATTACCATGAAAGATTTAATGGACTATCTGGAAGCGAAAGGCGACCTAGCAGCTTTGGCGAAAATGGAAGATTACCGTGTTAAATATGGGATCTAAGCCTAGATTGGCATAGAAAAGGAAGCTTGAGCTTCCTTTTTTTGTAGATGTTCAATTTGCTAAACATTTGAAATTTATTATCTCTGTCTATTCTTGTAAGCATTGGCTTACATCAATTCCAGCACTTTGCGGCTGTTTTGAATAGTGGAAATTTCCTATGATAGCTTTAACAGGAACAGGAGGTTCCACACAAGAATAACAATAGATAAATACAAGGAAAGTAAGGTACGACAGGATTTATACCAAGCGAACCCATACGGAAGGCCCCTGGCAGGATGCTAGGGGGTTTTTCATTTTTATCTTTTATAAAGTCTAACTGAGCAGCAGTGATTCAGAAACATGATTCTTAAAAATTCACTTTTGATGAGCTAAACAGACAATCAGAAAACCTTTCACCAAAATTATGAATCTTCAGTGCTAAAAAAAGCACCTGAAGGTGCTTTTTCTTATTGCTGGGCTAAATTATAGCGCAACGATATTGATCGCATTTGGACCTTTTTGACCATCAACCACGCTAAAAGAAACGCGTTGACCTTCAAACAAAGTTTTGAAACCAGAACTGCTGATTTCTTTGAAATGAGCAAAAACGTCAGGACCTGATTCTTGTTGAATAAAACCAAAACCTTTAGTTTCGTTAAACCATTTTACTGTACCGGTAACTGTAGTAGACATAATATAACCTGTTAAATTTTAATAATTTTAGTCATGCAAATGACTATGGATAACTTGGAAAAACAACAAGAATTGAAATAAAGATCTGAAAAAACTGAGGATTATAAATAATACTGCGGCACTTAAAGAAGCTTAACTAAACAACGCTTTTTTCTAGTTAAAGACAGCATAGCCTAAATCAGAAAATATTCAAGTTTTTTATATTTATTATTTATTTTTCTTATAAAAGTGGCTCCATTCTTGTTTTTTAAAGAATTTCAAGCTGTTTGCTTGAGCTTTATCGGTTGTATTTAAGCTTTAACCAAGCTAAACAATAAATACACGTTGTGTTTGTGTTACTTTATGTTAATCAAAATCGTTCAGTACCCAGCAAGATTTTACTAAGTCAGTGTATTTTATAACTTTGGGTAAATTAGTATTTGTAGTTTTAAGCTCTGTACACGACAAAAATAGATAACTCATTGAAATAATGTCACAATAATTGTTTTCTAACGACGAATACTATGACACATCTCAATGAGTTATATCTTATCTTAAACAAATCTCTAAAA
>SPVA01000089.1 GCA_013530545.1 Acinetobacter lwoffii | reverse complement strand
ACAGTTAATGCTGTGAAAGAGAAGATACGACCACCCTTAACAACTTTGGCTACACGATCAACGGCAACCAGCTTTTCAACAAGACCTTCGTTTTGTTCAACTTTAGCCATGATTAGAACTCCAAGCCGTTTTCACGAGCAGCATCAGCCAAGGCTTTGATACGACCATGATATTTAAAACCAGAACGGTCAAATGCAACTTTAGTAACACCAGCTGCTTTAGCGCGTTCTGCGATTAAAGCACCTACTTTTTGAGCTGCTTCAACGTTACCAGTTGTACCCGCACGTAGAGTAGCGTCTAAAGTAGAAGCTTGCGCTAATACTTTGCCACCATCTGCAGAGATAACTTGAGCATAGATGTGACGCGGAGTGCGGTTTACACACAAACGAGTCGCACCCAATGCACGGATGTGCAAGCGTGTGCTTTTCGCACGACGCAAACGGGATTGTTTCTTTTCGTTCATAAGAACCTCGCGCCTTATTTCTTCTTAGCTTCTTTACGAAGTACAACTTCGTCAGAATAACGAACACCTTTGCCTTTATATGGCTCTGGTGGACGGTAACCACGGATATCTGCAGCAACCTGTCCTAAAGCTGCTTTATCAGCAGATTTAAGAATGATTTCAGTTGCAGTTGGAGTTTCAGCAGTTACACCTGCAGGAAGTGCATAATCGATCGGATGAGAGAAACCAAGGTTAAGATGAACAACGTCACCTTTAACCGCAGCTTTATAACCAACACCGATAAGCTGTAACTTACGTTCGAAACCTTCGCTAACACCTTTTACAAGGTTGTTAAGCACAGCGCGAGCAGTACCAGCTTGCATCCAAGCGTCTTTCGACTCTTGTACTGGAGCAATAGCTAGAATACCGTCTTCCTGTTTAAGCTCGACCAGCGCATGCAGGTTGAAAGACAATGTACCTTTAGTGCCTTTCACTTCGACCTGCCGGCCGTTCTGAGTAACTGTTACACCGTTAGGTACAGTTACTGGGGCTTTAGCCACACGAGACATGAGGAATCACCTATTAAGAAACAAAAGCAATAACTTCACCACCAACGCCTGCAGCACGTGCAGCGCGATCAGTCATGATGCCTTTGCTTGTAGAAACAATTGCAATACCTAAACCTTGCTTAACGCTAGGAAGTGCATCTTTACCGCGATACTGACGTAGACCTGGACGGCTTACGCGCTTCACAGTTTCGATAACTGGTTTGCCTTCGAAATACTTTAAAGTCAAAGTAAGAGTTGGTTTGCCTTCAGCATCCGCAACTTCTACGTTTGAAATATAACCTTCTTGTTGAAGTAAGTTAGCAATTGCTACTTTCAACTTAGAATTAGGCATAGAAACAGTTTGTTTCTTTGCCATTTGTGCGTTACGAACACGTGTTAGCATGTCGGCAACGGTATCTTGCATACTCATCTATAGTGCTCCTTACCAGCTTGCCTTAACAACGCCAGGTACATCACCTTGCATTACTGTTTCACGTAATTTGTTACGGCTTAAACCGAACTTACGGAAGTAACCATGAGGACGACCAGTTAAACCACAACGGTTACGTAGACGTACTGGAGATGCATTACGTGGTAATGCTTGTAATTTCATCATCGCTTCGAAACGTTCTTCGTCTGATGCATTTACGTTTGCAATAACAGCTTTTAATTCAGCACGTCGTTTCAATTCGCGATTAATCATACCTTTCTTAGCCATATCGACCTCTTATTTGAACGGGAAGCCGAATGCACGCATAAGCGCACGGCCTTCGTCATCGGTGCGAGCAGTCGTAGTAATGGTAATATCCATACCACGAATACGATCAATCTTGTCAAAATCGATTTCAGGGAACATGATTTGTTCCTTAAGACCCATTGAGTAGTTACCACGACCGTCGAATGATTTCGCAGAGAAACCACGGAAGTCACGGATACGAGGGATCGCAATCGAGATCAAACGGTCCAAGAATTCGTACATACGTTCGCCGCGTAAAGTAACTTTACAACCGATCGGCCAACCATCACGGATTTTAAAACCAGCGATTGATTTACGAGCTAACGTAAGTACTGGTTTTTGACCAGCGATAGCTTGCATATCTGAAAGAGCACCATCAAGGAGTTTTTTGTCAGCAGCAGCTGCGCCAACACCCATGTTGATCGTGATTTTAGTGATGCGAGGAATCTCCATCACATTCTTAACGCCCAATACTTCTTGTAATTGAGCTTTAAGTTCGTCGTTGTAACGTGTTTTAAGTCTGGCCATGGCCTATATCAACCTATTACTTCGCTACCGCCACTGATTCACCATTTGATTTGAATACGCGAGTTTTCACGCCATCAATCACTTGGTAACCAACACGGTCAGCCTTTTGGGTTGTAGCATTAAAAACTGCCACGTTTGAAATATGAAGCGAAGCTTCCTGAGTTACAACGCTACCTTCAGCGCCTGTAGCACGGTTTGGCTTCTGATGCTTCTTCACCAAGTTAAGGCCTTCAACCTTAACACGGTCATTAGAAACAGACAGAACAGTACCCTGTTTGCCTTTTTCTTTACCTGCGATCACAATTACTTGATCGCCTTTTTTAATCTTAGCCATGATCGCCTCTTATAGAACTTCAGGAGCCAATGAAATAATTTTCATGAACTGTTCAGTACGAAGTTCACGAGTCACTGGTCCGAAAATACGAGTTGCAATCGGCGCTTTGTTGTTGTTCAAAATAACAGCAGCGTTATCGTCGAAACGAATCACTGAACCGTCTGCACGACGGATACCGAATTTTGTACGAACCACAACCGCATTCATCACGTCACCTTTTTTAACAGGTGCGCGTGGAATTGCTTCTTTTACAGTAACTTTAATAATGTCGCCAACAGAAGCATAACGACGATGCGAGCCACCAAGTACTTTAATACATTGTACGCGGCGTGCACCACTGTTGTCTGCTACGTCGAGCATAGTTTCGGTCTGAATCATTGCCCTACTCCAAAACCGAGCAACACCGGTCGAAATTTCGAAAGGCTCAAAGAGTACTCGAAATTGACCGATGATGCAACAAGAACGTTAATTACTCAGCAGCTGCTTCAACAACTTCAACTAAAGTCCAAGACTTAGTTTTAGAAATTGGGCGGCTTTCTTTAATGGTTACAACATCACCAGCTTTCGCTGTGTTGTTCTCATCATGAGCATGTAATTTTGTTGAACGGCGGATTAATTTGCCATACAACGGGTGTTGAACTTGGCGTTCAATAAGAACAACGATAGATTTATCCATCTTGTCGCTTACAACTTTGCCAGTTAACGTGCGGACTGTTTTATCACTCATTGTCCGTTCCCCTGTTTTTCGGTAAGGAGGGTCTTAATACGAGCAATAGTCTGACGAGTAAGTGCAACTTCATGCGATTTACCCAATTGACCAGTTGCTTTCGCCATACGAAGACGGAATTGGTTAAGCTGTTGCTCATCAAGCAAAGCTGTCAACTCTTCTACCGACTTTTCACGTAGATCTTTAGTTTTCATTACATTACCGTCCGAGTCACGATAGCGGTTTTAAACGGAAGCTTAGCTGCTGCAAGCGTAAACGCTTCGCGAGCCAATTCTTCGTTAACACCATCAATTTCGTACAAGACTTTACCTGGTTTGATTTGGCAAACCCAATATTCCACAGAACCTTTACCTTTACCCATACGCACTTCAAGAGGCTTAGAAGTAATCGGCTTGTCCGGGAATACACGGATAAAGATCTTACCACCACGCTTAATACGACGGCTAATTGTACGACGCGCTGCTTCAATTTGACGCGCAGTCATTTGACCACGTTCAACTGATTTAAGTGCAATAGTACCGAAAGATACTGTGCTACCGCGGTGTGCTAGACCAGTGTTACGGCCTTTCTGCACTTTACGGAATTTAGTACGCTTAGGTTGCAACATGGATTATTCTCCTTTTTCAGCAGAACGATCATTGCGACGACCACGACGCTCTTGACCTTCACCACGACCACGACCGCGTTTAGCTGGACGCTCTTCTGCTGGAGCTGGGTTCATGACTTGTTTCATGCCGCCCAAGATCTCACCACGGAAGATCCAAACTTTAACACCGATCGTACCGTAAGTAGTCTCAGCACGCATAGTCGCATAGTCGATATCTGCACGAAGCGTATGTAGAGGTACACGACCTTCACGATACCACTCAGTACGAGCAATCTCAGCACCACCTAAACGGCCTGAAACTTCTACTTTGATACCTTTAGCACCAGCACGCATGGTGTTTTGTACCGCACGCTTCATAGCACGACGGAACATTACACGTTTTTCCAATTGAGAAGCGATAGCTTCAGCAACTAGACGCGCGTCTAAGTCTGGACGATCAATTTCATTGATACTTACTTGCGCAGGAACACCCATAATAGATGTCAATTCGCGTTGTAGTTTCTCAATATCTTCGCCTTTTTTACCGATCACGATACCTGGACGAGCAGTGCTAATAGTTACTTTAGCAGCGCCTGTAGGGCGTTCGATAAGAATATTGCTGATCATCGCGTTTTTAAGTTTTTTGATCAAAAACTCACGAACTTGAAGATCTTTAAGCAAGTATTCAGCGTATTGTTTCGGGCGGATACCGATTGGATGAACCTTCTGACCCATATCAAACCCCTACCTTAACGGTGATGTGACAAGTACGCTTAGTAATACGATCTGCACGGCCTTTAGCACGTGGCATAATACGTTTCAGGCTCATGCCTTCATCAACGTAGATCGTAGAAACTTTAAGGTCGTCTACATCTAAACTGTTATTGTGTTCAGCATTTGCAATCGCAGATTCCAACGCTTTCTTAACTAGAACTGCAGCTTTTTTGTTGCTGAAGTTAAGGATGTTAAGAGCGTGCGCAACAGATTTGCCGCGGATAAGATCTGCAACCAAACGAGCTTTTTGTGCCGAGATAGCGGCACCGCGTAATTTAGCAGTTACTTCCATCATAGCACCCATTAACGTTTAGATTTCTTGTCAACACCGTGACCGCGATAGGTACGAGTTGGTGCAAATTCACCAAGCTTGTGACCAACCATGTGCTCAGAAACGATCACAGGAACGTGGTTACGGCCATTGTGTACAGAAATTGTTAAACCAACAAAATCCGGGAGGATCATCGAACGACGCGACCAAGTTTTGATCGGCTTACGGTTATTAGCCGCGATAGCCGCTTCAACCTTAGCGAACAAGTGCGCATCGACGAATGGGCCTTTTTTCAGAGAACGAGGCATTGCGACGGTCGCGAATAATCATCTTAGTCGTACGCTTATTGGTACGTGTCTTGTACCCTTTAGCTTTTTGACCCCATGGGCTTACAGGTTGAATACCTTTGTTACGCCCTTCACCACCACCATGTGGATGGTCAACTGGGTTCATCGCCATACCACGAACGGTAGGACGAACACCACGCCAGCGTGATGCACCAGCTTTACCTAGTGAACGAAGGTTGCTTTCTGAGTTAGATACTTCACCTAACACAGCACGGCATTCAACGTGAATTTTACGCATCTCGCCTGAACGCAGACGAACGATAGCGTAAGAACCGTCACGACCCAACAGCTGAACTGAAGTACCAGCTGAACGAGCTAACTGCGCGCCTTTACCGATTTTAAGTTCGATGTTGTGAAGAGTAGAACCGATAGGCATGTTGCGAAGCGGCAAGCAGTTACCTGGACGAATTGGAGCATCGTTACCAGACTGTACTTTATCGCCAGCGCGAAGGCCTTTAGGAGCGATGATATAACGACGCTCACCATCAGCATACAATACAAGTGCAATGTGTGCAGTACGGTTAGGATCGTATTCGATACGCTCTACAGTTGCAGGAATACCATCTTTGTTACGTTTAAAATCAACTAGACGGTAGTGCTGCTTGTGACCGCCACCAACGTGACGAGTCGTGATGTGACCGTTATTATTACGGCCGCCAGTACGTTTTTTAGCTTCAACCAACGGAGAGTATGGTGCGCCTTTGTGAAGGTGATCGTGAACCACTTTCTCTACAAAGCGACGTCCTGGAGACGTTGGCTTACATTTTTGAATAGGCATAATTCTCGTCCTTATTCCGCTGTGCTTTCAGCGGTATCGCCCAAGTCAGCCATTTCAACATCTTGGCCAGCTTTCAGGGTGACGTATGCTTTTTTAACATCAGAACGACGTCCTAATGTTTTACCAAAGCGTTTAGACTTACCTTTAGTGATAGTCGTGTTAACTTTAACAACTTCCACACCAAAGAGTTGTTCCACTGCTTTTTTGATTTCAAGCTTGTTTGCATTTAATGCAACTTTAAACACTTGAACACCAGCAGTTTCACCTAAAACTTGTGCTTTTTCTGAGAATACAGGTCCTTGCAGGACTTGATAGATACGTTCGTTGTTCATCCGAGTTCTACCTCAATTTTCTTAGCAGCAGCTACAGACATAACAACTTTGTCGAACGCAATCAAGCTAACCGGATCGATTGCAGCAGCATCAACCACATCAACGTGTGGAATGTTGCGCGCAGCAAGATACAGGTTCTCATCAACAGCATCAGTAACGATCAATGCGCGAGTCGCATTCAAGTCGTTAAGTTTTGCAAGCAATTCTTTAGTTTTTGGAGCTGCAACAGCAAACTCTTCAACTAAAACTAAGCGATCTTGACGAACAAGTTCAGCTAGGATGCATTGCATAGCACCGCGGTACATTTTACGGTTTACTTTTTGAGACCAGTCTTGTGGACGAGCAGCAAAAGTTTTACCACCGCCAACCCAGATTGGGCTACGAATAGAACCAGCACGAGCGCGGCCAGTACCTTTTTGACGGAATGGCTTGCGACCACCGCCAGAAACGTCTGCACGTGATTTCTGAGCTTTTGAACCTTGACGGCCACCAGCTAAATAAGCTGTAACCACTTGGTGAACAAGAGCTTCATTAAATTCACGACCGAACGCAACTTCTGATAATTCAACAGCAGAGCCGGAAACAGTATTTAAATTCACGTTATTTCCCCTCAGGCCTTGATCGTAGGACGAACGATTACGTCGCCACCAGTAGCACCAGGAACCGCGCCTTTAACAACTAGAACTGAACGTTCTGTGTCGATAGCAACGATCTCAAGACCCTGTGTAGTTACGCGTTCAGCACCTAAATGGCCAGCCATTTTTTTGCCTTTGAATACGCGACCAGGAGTCTGGTTTTGACCAGTAGAACCTAAAACACGGTGAGAAACTGAGTTACCGTGAGTTGCATCTTGCGTACGGAAGTTCCAACGCTTAACACCACCTTGGAAACCTTTACCTTTAGATTGACCAGTTACGTCAACAACTTGACCAACTTGGAACAATTCAACGGTAAGCGTACCACCAACTTCACGACCTTCAAGATCAGCTTCTGTAGCACGGAATTCTTGAACTAGACGACCAGCTGCAACACCCGCTTTCGCGAAGTGGCCTTTCTGAGCGTTAGTTACGCGAGATTCGCGACGTTCACCAGTAGTGATTTGAATCGCTTGATAACCATCAGTTTCAAGCGTTTTGATTTGAGTGATGCGGTTAGGATCAACCTCAATCACTGTAACAGGCACAGAAACACCAGCATCTGTAAAGATACGTGTCATACCGCACTTGCGACCGACTAAACCAATAGCCATGTGCATAAACCTCTAAAAAAGCGGCCTAATTAACTTAGAGTGTTAATTAACCCGAAAGCCTTAACCCAATGCGATCTGAACATCAACACCAGCTGCAAGATCTAACTTCATCAATGCATCTACAGTTTTGTCTGTAGGTTGAACGATGTCGATCAAACGCTTGTAAGTACGGATTTCGTACTGGTCACGCGCGTCTTTGTTTACGTGTGGTGATGTTAAAACGTTAAAACGTTCAATGCGTGTTGGCATTGGAATTGGACCACACACTTGTGCGCCAGTACGTTTTGCGGTTTCTACGATTTCTTGAGCTGATTGATCAATCAGGCGATGATCAAAAGACTTAAGACGGATACGAATTCTCTGGTTAGACATACCAGTAAACTCCAAGCCAAATATATAAAGAATCACTCTTGACGCATCTCACCCCACTTTATATGGGCAAGTGTCAAGAGCAGTGAAATATCACTAAGGTCATGATCGATGCCACGACTGTAACGATAGTTAACTACTTTATTCGCAGTTAACCCCCTTCCTATTGAAGGGTCGCTTATTATAGCCATTGTTTAATGCATAAGCAAATCTCTTTTATGGTTTTATCCAAGTTTTCAATTTATGACTTAAAACAATAGTTTATTGTTTAAATACTAGGCAGTTTTTGCCAAAACATATTCTATAGCACGATTTAACATCTGATTTCCTTCAATAAATTTTTGCTTCGTGGTTTTTTTTAATTCAAATAAATTTTGCACATATTTTCCTGAAAATTGCGCAAGCTCTTCTTCATTTTCCAAAAACAATGCCAGGGTTTCCGGCGTGATTTCAGGATGAAACTGGAAGCCCAATACATTTCTGCCCAACTGGTACATCTGATTACGACAGGCTTCATTTTCTGCCAGATGGACTGCACCTTTGGGCAATTCAAATGTTTCATTGTGCCATTGCAGAATATTAAACTGCTCCGGCAGGCTAAAACACGTCTCTGGTAGATTCGCCACTCTGTGCACCGTGGTCCACCCCAATTCTTGTTCTGGATTGCGACTAACACCTGCACCCAAAGCATTTGCAATCAACTGCCCACCCAGACACAGGCCAATTGCTGGTTTACCATGCGAAAGATAGCGACGCAACCAGCGTTTTTCTATTTTTAACCAAGGGAAATTCGCTTCATCATTCACACTCATGGTACCACCCATAATGATCAGCAAATCCACTTCTTCCACTGCAGGCAGCGCCTCGATCTCCAAAGGTCGATCGACGGGTAAAGCAAAAAATTCAGTCGCTGTAATGTGCGCCTGATGCTGCTTTAAAAATTCATAACAACTACCAAAACCTTCACCAGCAATATGCTGAAAATAATGCACTTTTAAATGCGATTTCATGCTCCTCAACCTATTTTTTTAGCTATATAGATTTAGGTTTTGCAAAAATGAAGCCAACTTTTTATAAGACTTGTTGTTTTTAAACAATTCACAACGTAACTGGCAGTGAGTCACAGATTCTCTTAAGCTAGAGTAATATTTGATTACATTTGAGCGCATTCACGTGAAACAAGACCCTCAAACTCGCCTGATTCATGCACCACGAAAGGCTCCTCAAGCGATTTCCACCATTCAGCCTCCCCTCTATCGTGCATCGACGATTATCTTTAACAATACCGATGCCCTGTTTAATCGCCATTGGACCGATGACTATGACTATAGTTATGGCACGCATGGCACGCCTACGACCTTTACGCTGGGCGATAACATCGCACAGCTCGAAGGTGGTTTATATCACCTGCTCGCACCGAGTGGTTTATCCGCGATTAATCTCGTGAATTCTTGCTTTTTAAGCCAAGGAGATGAGGTTTGGGTGGCTGACAATATCTATGGTCCAAACATGGAACATTTACGCAATCTGGAAAAGCGTTATGGAATTACGGTTAAGGTCTACAATCCCATAGAGCTTGATACATTTCAGCCTACAGATAAAGCCAAACTGATCTGGCTCGAGGCTGCTGGCTCAGTCACCTTGGAATTTCCGGATCTGGCTGGTTTAGTGAAAAAAGCTCAGGCACACAATATTCTTACTGCGCTGGATAATACCTGGGGCGCAGGTCTGGCTTTTGATGCCTTTGATTTTAGTGAAGAGCATTTAAGTGTAGATATGACGGTACATGCACTGACCAAATATCCAAGCGGCGGGGGTGATATTCTGATGGGCTCGGTGGTTACGCGAGATAAGGCCCTGCATCACAAACTGTTCCGCGCACATGCCATTCAGGGCATTAGTGTTTCTGGTGATGATGTGGCACAGATACAACGCAGTCTGGCTTCGATGCAACTTCGCTATGAACATCAGTCGAAAAGTGCACTGGCATTAATGACATGGCTTCAACAGCAAGCCGAGTTTGTACAGGTGCTGCATCCTGCTGACCCGGACAGCGCAGGCCATCAGTACTGGAAAGAAATTTGCAAGCAAGGTGATAGTGCCGGCCTGGTCAGCGTGATCTTTGACAGCACATACGTAATGCAGGATATCCGGAATTTCTGTGATAGCTTAAAACTGTTTAAGCTTGGCTTTAGTTGGGGTGGCCCTGTCAGTCTGGTCATGCTATATAACTTAAAAGACATGCGTGTGCTGGAACATTCACACTTAAAAGACGGCTTGCTGGTTCGTTTCTGTATTGGACTGGAATATCCGGAAGATTTGATTCAAGATATTCAGCATGCACTAGAACAAATGAAAAAACTTAAAAACGAATAATAAATAACAGGAAAAGCTATGGGTAGACCAATTGTTATTGCTAAAAAAACTGCGGATACCACACAGGATATTGTGCTGCATTCCCAACTTGCCAATCGACATGGCTTGATTGCAGGTGCCACTGGTACCGGAAAGACTGTGACTTTAAAAGTATTGGCGGAGAGCTTTTCTCGAATTGGTGTACCTGTATTCCTCGCCGATGCCAAAGGCGATGTGTCCAGCCTGGCCAAAGCAGGTGAAAGCAGCCCCAAGTTTGATGAACGGATTAAAAGTCTCAATATCGAGTCCATTCCTTTTGCAGCCTCACCAGTGGTGTTTTGGGATTTATTTGGCGAACAGGGTCATCCGATTCGCACTACCATTTCTGAAATTGGCCCGCTGCTGCTGGCGCAAATACTGAATCTGAATGACACCCAGGAAGGCGTTTTATCTGCCGTGTTTCGGATTGCCGATGATCAGGGTTTATTGCTGATCGACTTTAAAGATCTGAAAGCGATGCTGAGTTATGTCTCTGAGCATGCGGCTGACTTTAAAGCTGAATATGGCAATCTTTCACCCGCCAGTCTCGGTGCGATTCAACGTAATTTGTTAGCACTGGCTGACCAAGGCGGTGACCAGTTTTTTGGCGAGCCGGCGCTGGATCTGATGGACTTTTTGCAGACGGATAGTCAAGGACGTGGCAATATCAATTTGTTGGCGGCTGACAAGCTGATGAATACGCCTAAGCTATATGCCACGTTCTTACTCTGGATGCTCTCCGAGCTGTTTGAACAGCTTCCCGAAGTCGGCGATCTGGACAAACCTAAACTGGTGTTTTTCTTTGATGAAGCCCATCTCTTATTTGATAATGCCAGCCCTGCCCTGCAAGAAAAAATTGAGCAGGTGGTGCGTCTAATTCGCTCGAAAGGTGTAGGGATTTATTTTGTCACGCAAAATCCGTTGGACTTACCTGAAAGTGTCTTAGGCCAGCTCGGCAATCGGGTTCAACATGCTTTGCGGGCTTTCACTCCCAAAGATCAAAAAGCAGTGAAAACCGCAGCAGAGACTTTCCGAGCCAATCCTGAATTTAAAGTCGATCAGGTGATTACCGAACTTGCTGTCGGTGAAGCCCTAATTAGCTGCCTGGATGAAAAAGGCATTCCGCAAATAGTAGAGCGTGGCTGGGTCATGCCGCCGCATTCATCCTTTACACCGATCTCGCTTGAAGAACGCAAGGCTCTCATGCAGCAAAGTATTGTCGCCGGTATTTATGAGCAGCCAGTCGATCGGGATAGCGCCCATGAAATGCTGCAAAACAAGGTCGCAGAACGCCAGCAACAGGCTCAGGCCGCCGAACTTGCCAAACAGCAAAGCAAGGAACAGGAAGCTCTTGCCAAGCAGCAAATTAAAGAACAGGAACGTCTGGCACGAGAACAGCAAAAAGAAGCTGAACGCGCAGCCAAGCAACGAGAAAAACTGACTCAGGATATTGTCGGCACCTTTGCCAAAAGTGCTGCCCGCAGCCTGGGCGGGAGTACTGGGCAGAAAATTGTGCGCGGCTTACTGGGTTCGCTGTTTGGCCGCAAATAATCACCCTCCTTTTCCGATCATCATCACACTTTTTATGGGATATTCTTATATCCCATAATTTTTTATGGTTTTATGACTATGCACTATTGTAAAGCCATTTTAAAAGATGTAAATTAAATGCATCTTTTAAAAAACATCTGTAGACGGCTCTCATGACTCCACAACATATCGAACTTGTACAAGCGACTGTTCCTGTTTTACGTGAAAACGGCGTAGCACTTACCACGTATTTCTATAACCGCATGCTGAACAACCATCCAGAGTTAAAAAACACCTTCAACATGGATCATCAAAGTACTGGCCGTCAACCACGTGCCTTGGCTGCCGCAGTACTTGCCTATGCTGAAAACATTACCAATCCGGGCGTTTTGGCCAAAGCCATCGAACGTATTACCACTAAACATGTCAGCCTGGATATTCAGCCGGATCAATATGCGATTGTCGGTGACAACCTGTTGCACTCGATCAGCGAAGTTTTAGATGTACCCATGGACTCAGACCTGATCGCAGCCTGGAAAGAAGCGTATATGCAACTGGCAGATATTTTGATTGGTGTGGAAAAATCTAAATATGCCACTCTAGCTTCTGAAAATGGTGGCTGGGCGGGCTGGCGCGAATTTGAAGTGGCAGCAGTCAATGATACCGATGCAGGTAAAATCTTTACGCTTAAAGCTAAAGATGGTGCTGCGATTGCAAGTGCTGAAGCGGGTGAACATATTTCAGTACGTGTACAGGTGCCTGAACAGCACATTCGTCAACCACAACAGTTTAGCTTTGACCAGGCTCAAAACGAGCAATATCAAATTACTGTGAAAGCGGAAGAAAATCCAACCGCATTCTCGGTTGCACAGACCCTGATCAACCACTACAAAGTTGGTGATGTGGTCGAAGTGTCTGCCCCGCTCAAGCTTTAATTGCAAAAACGGTTTAGACTAGCATCAGATTCTGATTAAAAGCTCCATTCGTGGAGCTTTTAGCATTCAATTCTTTCATTTTCTAGCTGTTGATCTTATGCAACTCAATAAATTCACTGACTATGCGCTTCGGATCCTGATGTATGTCGCACAGCCACGTGATCTCCCTTATACCATTGCAGAGCTTGCCGAGCGCTTGCAGGTTTCACAAAATCATGCCATGAAAATCGTGCACTTTATGGCGAAACAGGATTGGCTGATCACCACACGTGGCAAAGGTGGCGGCATACGTTTAAATCCGGCAAGCCTGAACCTTCAACTGGGACAGATTGTGCGGATCCTGCAACGCGACAGCAATGTAGTGGAATGCAATAGCCCACCCTGCGTGTTACGTCCGATTTGTGGTTTAAAAAGTATTTTAGATGATGCGGTTGAACAGTTTTATAGCAGTCTGGACCAATATGTGCTTAAAGATGTGATTAGGCCACGAAATGCGCGTTTCAGTAGAAATTCTCCGATCGGCCTAGTTAATCTTTAAAGTCTTGCGGGTCAGGTCTTGTGACTTATTCTTGCGGCAAAGTTCGCTTGCCTGTGCGACTTCCTTTATAATGTTTCATTGTAGATCATTTATTGAAGTTGAGTTATGCACCACAGCAGAGGAAAATCCAAAAACAGTAAGACAGCCCATGCGCCTAAGCAAAAGATCAGCTATGAGAAAAAAGTTGATTCTGCCATTACTGAATATTCTGTGCGCGCACTCAACTGGCTACGCAAAGCCGAATTTTTAATGAGTGCACCCAAACTCAGTCTTTGTGTAGAAGATACAGGCTATGAAATTGCTTTTGCCGGCCGCTCGAATGCAGGTAAGTCTAGTGCGATTAATGCCCTGACTAACCAGAAACAGCTGGCACGTGCATCGAAAAAACCTGGCCGCACCCAGATGATCAACTTTTTCAGTCTGGGTAATCCGGATCAGCGTCTGGTCGACTTACCCGGTTATGGTTATGCGGCTGTGCCTGAAAAAATGAAACTGGTCTGGCAAAAAGAACTGGAAAACTACCTGATTCATCGCCAGAGCTTACAAGGCCTGGTATTGTTGATGGATATCCGTCATCCCCTGCAACACTTCGATGTGATGATGCTGGAATGGGCTTATTCCCGCCAGTTGTTCGTGCATGTCTTGTTAACCAAGTCAGATAAACTAAACCGTGGTCCTGCATCCAAAGCCTTGCAGGAAGTCAAAGCGGCATTGAAAAAGATGAAGCTGGATTTCTCGATTCAACTGTTTTCCTCCATGAACAAACAAGGTTTAGAAGAACTGGCCAGTGTCATGGGTGGTCGTTTGAACTTTACCTTAGATCAAGCGTCTGAATATGATCTGGACAGTATTCCTGAAGCATCAGCGCATGATTTGAATGAATCCGATGAACCGCTTGGAGAACTCGAGCTTAGTGAAACTGATTCAGAGCATATTACTGAAGTATCGATGCATGCTTTAAATGAAGCTGAAGAACCACTGAAATTGCTTGAGCAGGATCAATCCGAGCTTAAAGCGGCAGATGAGCTAAATCAGAATAAGCGTTCAGCGGATTAAGATCCATATCACCGCAATGGTCTGGGATTGTTCTTGATTTATTAAAACTTACCTTATAAAAAAAGCAGACCAATGGCCTGCTTTTTTTATTTTTTAAATGTTTTAGCTATCTGTAGCTTGAAGATCGGGTTCACGTGTATGCCGATCTACCACCACACTGATCATCATATCTCCCTGAACATTCACGACTGTGCGTACGGTATCCAGTAAACGGTCGATCGGTAAAAGAATGGCAATCGCCTCGGCAGGCAAACCGACCGATTGCAAGACCATAATCATGGTCACCATACCGGCACTCGGAATTCCCGGTGCACCCAAGGATGCAATCATCGCCGTCGCACAGACCACCAGCTGCTGCCCCAGACTGAGATCCAGCCCCATTAAATTGGCAATAAATAGAGCTGCAGCTGCTTCATACAGCGCCGTACCATCCATATTTAACTGTGTACCGAGTGGAATTACAAAGCCTGCAGTATGTGGACGCACACCTAAATTTTCCTGCGCGCATTTCATCGACAAGGGCATGGTGGCCGAACTGGAACTGGTGGCAAAGGCAGTAATCAAGGCAGCACGTGTGCCTTTAAAGAACGTGACCGGATCCATCTTGCCGAAAATCCACAGCAATAAAGGCAAAACCACGATGCCATGAAAAATCGTCGTACCGGTGACTACCGCAGCGAATTCAGCCAGACGACTGAGAACTGAAACATCTTCAGTGGCAATTAATTTAGCCAATAAGGCAAAAATACCGAGCGGTGCCAGTTTCATCACCCAGCCAATCATCAACATCATGATTTCAAAAAACTGGTGACTCAGCTTGCGCACAGTACGGAATTTATCTCCACCTGCGACTAGTGCTACACCAACAAATAGCGCAAAGACTACCACCGCCAAGACATTGCCATCGGCAAAGGCTTTAAACGGATTGATCAGGGTATTTTGAATAAAGTTGGTAAAGAAAGAAGATGGCGTGAGCGTATCCGGTGTTTGATGTTGTGCCATGGCATCCTGGAACATCAGTACATCGACGCCTTTGCCCACATCAAACAGATGCGCACACGCCAGACCTAAAATGAGCGCCAAGGTGGTGGTGGTCACACAACACATCAGGGTAATTTTCCAGGTACGGCTCAGTTGCCCACCCGCCTGCAGATTGGATACACCGACCACGATTGAGCTAAAAATCAGCGGCACTAACAGCATTTTTAACAAGCCAATAAAAATACTGCTGACAATACCGATGCCATATAAGCTGATATCAAAAAATGAGGTCTGCGGAAATATCGTCAATAGAAATCCAAACAGCACCCCCAATACGGCGGCAATTAGAATTTGCGTATTTAAGCTCATCTTTTCATGCATTTTTAATATTGATCTTAAGCCGCACTATGCCATGCGAATTCTACAGAATCGAGTAATATTTTATAAACGCGGCGTGAGGACATGATATCAAATGGCCATTTTCATCCGGCTTAAAAACAAAAAGCCGAATCAGGGATTCGACTTTTTGAGCAGGAAGAAAAATTACTGTGTTTCGATTTCACGTAAACGGATCAAGCCTTCCTGAGAGGTACTGCAGACCAGCTCACCGTTCTGCCACATCCGGCCAAAATTCAGGCCACGCGAACTGGCGCTTTGGGTGGCATCCATATCGTAAAGCATCCACTCATCCGCACGGAACGGTTTATGGAAGTACATGGCATGGTCAATACTGGCACATTGTAAACTTGGCGAGATATAGCTCAGACCATGTGGACGAAGCGCCGTGGTCATCAAGGTAAAGTCGGAATAGAAAGCAGCAATGGCCTGATGCAAAGAGATCTGATCAACTTCTGCAGCAATACGGTCATGCGTACGGATATAGTGCGCATAAGACGGTGCTTCAGGTTGAGGCTGGAATGGATTTTGCGGATTGACCGGGCGAATTTCCACATGACGATCACGGGTGAAGGACGCACGGACATTTTCCGGAATAAACTCAATCATTTGTTTGATCAGTTCTGCTTCATTTTTCAGGCTTTCTGCTGGCGGATATTCCGGCTCTGAAATCTGGTAATTGAGACCTTCTTCCTGATGCGCAAAAGACACCATACACATAAAAATAGTGCGACCATGCTGAATCGCACGTACTTGACGGCTGACAAAGCTCTTGCCGTCACGGATACGATCCACTTCATAAATAATCGGTGCGTTGACATCTCCGCCAAACAGAAAATAGGCATGTAACGAGTGTGCCGGACGGTCTGTGGTATAAGACGCAGCGCGGAGTGCCTGCCCTAAAACCTGCCCACCAAACACGCGCTTGCCCACCAGATTACGGCTGATTCCCCGAAAAATGTTTTCTTCTAACTTTTCCAAGCTGAGCAGCTCGACCAGTTCCTGTGTTAAGGCATTCATAAGCAACCTACGTAATATTGGAGATATCCCAAAATGGAAAAACAGATCTAAATAATTAATCTGGAATATTCTGCCACAAAATCAGACCGAAACTCTAAAGATTGCATGACTGTTCTGTCATACTGATGTCATAAGTGACTAGGAAAAGCATCTGCTTTCACGCTAAAATTAGCGCACTTCTGTTGAAGTTGTTAAAAAAAGATATATGGTTTCGCTTTGGAAACCCGCAAAAATAAATCCCCTCAGAAGTCCTGTGGTTTTGGTCAGTAAAATTAGGAGCAGCTATGTCCAAGAATGGCTTTGGTCAAATGTATCGCAAGCTTTCAAGTAAGCTACTTGATCTTGTGGTTACCCCTCATGTTCTTGGGGAAGTACCAAGTGAAGTGACAGCACCTGAACCTGATCAGACCGCGGCAGAATCGCGAAAGCTGGTCTGTTACGTTTTACAGAACCATTCGCGTAGTAATGCGTTGGTCGTCGATGCAGAAACCCGCCGTTTAAAGTTGCCAGCTGCGCTCGATCCAATGCAACTGGGCAATAGTAAGGAAAAAGCTTCGCTGCTGTTTTTACAGCATCATGATGAAAATAACCTGCTCAGCTCACCACCGCATGCTTTCCCGCCGCGCCTGTTACGCCTGATTGAAATCCTGGAACAGCATCCTGAACTGGATGTCGAACTGGTACCGGTAACAGTACTTTGGGGACGTGAGCCTGAAAAAGAAGATTCTTGGTTTAAGCTGTTGTTTACCGATACCTGGTCTACACCGAGCCGGGTCAAGCAACTGGTCAATATCGGCCTGCATGGTCGCCAGTCTTATTTAGAATTCCATGAACCGCAGTCTTTACGCGCATTGATTAACTTTGCCAAAGAGACGCATCCAAATTCAGCGCCAGCAACTTATATTGTCAGCACTTTAAATGATTACCTGGATGGTCAGCGTGAAGTCATTCTCGGGCCGGATCTGTCCGACCGCCGTAATGTGATGCATGGTCTGATCAAGTCACCAGATGTACAGGCGGCGATTCGCAATGACAGTATTCGCAGTAAAACCTCGATGCTGGAATCCGAACGTCGTGCCATCGGTTATCTGAACGAAATCGTTTCCGACTATTCTCATTCTACCGTACGTTTTGCCGACAAAGCACTGACCCGCTTATGGACCCAGCTTTATGACGGCGTGGAAGTCCATAATTTCAGTACCGTGCGTGAACTGGCCAAGGATTATGAAATTGTCTATACCCCCTGTCACCGCAGTCATATTGACTATCTGTTATTGTCATATGTGATCTATCGCCGTGGTTTGATGGTGCCGTATATCGCAGCGGGCGACAACCTGAATATGCCTTTTGTCGGCCAGATTTTACGCGGTGGTGGCGCTTTCTTTATTCGCCGTACCTTCCGCGGCAACGCGCTCTATACCACGGTCTTTAAAGAATATCTGTATAGCGTCCTGTCACGTAATACCCCGCTGGAATACTTTATTGAAGGTGGCCGTTCACGTACCGGTCGTTTGCTACCGCCAAAAACCGGGATGCTGGCAATGACCGTGCATGGTCATTTACGTGGCAAGTCCAAACCGATTGTGTTTGTACCGACCTATATCGGCTATGAACGCCTAATGGAAGGTGGTACCTATGTCGGTGAGATGAGTGGTAAGCCAAAAGAAGCCGAGTCTATTTTTGGTATTTTGAAAACCCTGCGCAAGATTGAACGCATTTTTGGCAAGGTGCACCTGAACTTCGGTAAACCGGTATTTCTGGATGATATCCTGAAACAGCATGGTGCAGAAAATATCAAGATCGAAAAGAACGATGATCCGGTTCCACAAGCGGTTTCTGACGCGGTGAATAGCTCTGCACAGGCTATTCTGGAAAATATTAACAGTGCAGTCGTGATCAATCCGGTATCGTTATTATCTTTAATCTTGCTGGCCACGCCAAAACATACGCTGGATGAAGAAATCTGTATCAAGCAGTTGGATACCTATCGCACCTTGCTCACCGCCCTGCCTTATGATGAACGCATGCAGGTCACGCCGCTGTCAGGCAAAGAAATAATTGCCTATGCGATGAAGCTGAAACTGATCAAGCGGGTGAAGCATGTACTGGGCGATATTATTGCGATTGAAGATAATCAGGCGGTTCTGCTGACCTATTTCCGTAATAATATTGTGCATACTTTTATATTGCCATCCCTGATTGCAGCCTTGACTGAACATAACGGCACCATCCGCCGTCATGATGTGGTCAATATCAGCAGCACCCTGTATCCGTTCCTCAAAGCTGAGCTATTTTTAAAATGGCATGAAGATGAGATTCAGGATCAGGTCAATGCCCATATTGATAACCTGATTTCTGCCAAACTGATCACGCAAGATGGTGAAAACCTCATTGCACCTGCACCAAATACAGAAGCGCATCATCAGCTTGAAGTTCTAGCTGCACCAGTAACCCAAAGTCTGGAACGTTACTACATGACTTTGGCACTGATTACCCAGCGTGGTTCTGGCAATATTTCGACCCGTCAGGTCGAAGAGCTGAGTTATCTGGTGGGACAGCGCCTGTCTGTGCTATATGAGTTCAACTCACCTGAGTTCTTCGACAAAGCCCTTTTCCAGAGCTTTATTAAAGTCTTAACCCAAAAAGGTTATCTGTGTACCAATGAAGACAATGCGATTGTCTTTGATGAGCAGCTAACCAATGTGGCTCAATATGCAGATTTGGTACTGGA
>SPVA01000032.1 GCA_013530545.1 Acinetobacter lwoffii | reverse complement strand
TATAGTTCATGATGCAACTTTGACTTTGGTCGGTCGGAAGCAAAATGCTAGCTCATCTTGCTTCCTTCCAATAATTTAATCTCTGTTGCACTTCATTTGAGAATCTAAGAATTAAAAAATCGAGTGATAGGGTAATGAAACAGTTTCTGCATCTTTGGGTGCCTATTTTTCTCAGTAATGCCATTATTATGCTCAGTAGTTTGTTCGACGTGATTTTTCTATCACATTTTTCACCTCAGCATGTGGCTGCATTGGCAGTCTGTTTGTCTGTTTATTCTTTGTGCTTTGTGACGGGTATTGGGGTGTTACAGGGCATGATGCAAGAGCTGGCAGAAGCCAATGGACGTCAGGATTATGCGGATATACAACGTATTGTGAAGCAAAGTATTTTGATTATACTGGTGATTTCTGCTGTTGCGATGTACTTGTTTAATCATGCGACTCCTTTACTTCATTTTTTAAAGGCAGATGCGGCCTTACAGACATTGATTGTACCATGTCTGTGGCTGTTGGCTTGGACGATTCCAGCGCATTTATTGTTGCGTATTTTATATATTTTAACCCAAGCCTGTGGGCAGGCTAAGCGCGTGTTCTACGCCAATATGATCTATTTATTACTCAAAGTGGCTTCGGCTTATGTCTTGATTTATGGCATTGAGGGTTATGTTACAAGCTATGGGGTTGAAGGTGCATTCATGGCACATATGATTGTGCAGTGGGTACTGTTGTTTGTTTACTATTTTTTCTTCCTTGAGCAGAAGTTAAAGATCCAGTGGTCTGGTGTTTTCTTTCACTGGCAGACTTTGTTGAAAATTTTAAAAATTGGATTGCCCAATGCGGTGGTGACTTTTGTGGATGTATTTGCCATCAGCGCGATTGCTTTGCTGATCTTGCCTTTGGGTGACATTGTAGTGAATGCACATCAGGTGATGCTTGGTTTATTGGGCTTGATGTTTATGTTGCTGATGTCGATGGCATCCGCCTTCGGTATTTTGGTGTCGACTAAAATCGGTGCGGAGCAGATTGATGCTGCATGGCAACTCAGTAAGCGGGCATTGATGGCTGTGATGCTAATAGCTATCGTTGTCGTGTTGACTATTTGGGGCTTAGATAGTTGGATTGTAGGGTTATTTAGCAATGATGCGCAGGTGATTGCATTAGCCTTGGCATTGATCCTGTTAATGTGTTGGATGCATATCTTTGATGCGCTACTGGTGATTAGTTTGGCAATGCTACGTTGCTGGCGAGAAATTGTCAGACCAACGTTTATTTTTATCAGTACGGTGCTGGTCGTGGGCTTGGGTGGTGGTTGGTATGTGGCGTATTATCCAATGATACTGTTCAATTGGCAAAGCAATGCATTGGGGATTCATGGTTTTTGGTGGATGTTGAGTATTGCGTACACGATTGCAGCAAATCTATGTTTTGTTTGTTTGCTCATTAAATACTTGAGCTGTAAGCGAATACGGCTCACTGTTTAATACATGTTGAAGAACATAAAAAAACCCGCGATCAACGCGGGTTTTCTAAATCAAATGAGTTGATTATTGTGCAGCTTTTTCAGCTTCGATTGAAGCAATCGCAGCGTCAACGCCTTCAATTGAGTCAGCAGCTTTTTTGATACGTGCAAGTGCATCAACAAGTACTTCGTCAGCCGTTGCGTAAGAGATGCGCATGAAACCGCCAAGACCGAATGCATCGCCAGGAACCACTGCAACGCCAGTCTCTTCCAGTAACCATGCAGAGAATTCTGTGCAAGATTTAAGACCTTTGGCACGAATCAACGGTTTGATGTTGGCATATGCATAGAATGCACCATCAGCAGGCAGGCAAGAAATACCGTGAATATCATTCAAGCCTTTCACAACCAGGTCATGACGACGTTTGAATGCTTCAATCATTGGCTCAAGTACATCTTGAGGACCGTTCAATGCAGCTTCAGCAGCAACTTGCGAAATAGAAGTTGGGTTTGAAGTCGATTGAGACTGGATCTTCTTCATTGCGCCAATCAGTTTAGCAGGGCCCGCTGCGTAGCCTATACGCCAGCCAGTCATTGCATAAGCTTTAGACACACCGTTTAACACAATCGTGCGGTCATAAAGGTCTGGAGCAACAGTTGCGATGTTGTAGAACTCGTCATCCCAACGGATTGGTTCATACATGTCGTCAGATGCGATAAATACTTCTGGGTATTTACGAAGTACGTCAGCCAGCGCTTCAAGCTCAGCTTTAGTGTAGATCATACCTGTAGGGTTAGATGGGCTGTTCAATACCACTAGACGTGTTTTGTCCGTGATTGCAGCTTCTAATTGTTCAGGGGTGATTTTGAAACGTTGTTCTTCACCACATTTCACAATAACTGGTACGCCTTCAGCGATGATCACCATGTCCGGGTAGCTTACCCAGAAAGGTGCAGGAATAATCACTTCATCACCTTTGTTTAACAAAGCAAGTGCCAAGTTAAAGAATGATTGCTTACCACCACAAGAAACCAGAATCTGGTTTGCTGCATAGTCTAGGTTATTGTCGCGTTTGAATTTAGCAATAATGGCTTTTTTAAGACCTGGCGTACCGTCAACAGCGGTGTATTTGGTGAAACCGTTGTTAATCGCTGCAATTGCTGCATCTTTGATGTGTTGAGGGGTATCAAAATCTGGTTCACCTGCGCCCAAACCAATCACGTTATGACCTGCAGCTTTTAATTCAGCAGCTTTGTTGGTCACAGCAAGCGTAGGGGACGGTTTGATGGCATTCACACGATCAGAGAGACGTACGTCCACGGCAGTATTCCTTCTTATAGGGATTAAAAAATAAAAAGCACATTATCTTAGCCTAAAATGGTGCAGATAGGGCAAAAGAATTTGGAAAACTTTAAGGAAAAAATGGTGTATTGGCCGAACTTTATCTTGAATTTCGATGCGCTGGAAGCAGGCAAGGGGAGACTTTTTACATCTCGGTCATGCATACGAATGCATGAAATATAAAATAAAAATGGCCACTTTAAAGTGACCATTTTGTGTTGTTGATGTTGTGGTTACACACTAAAGCGTGACAAATCTTCGTCCGGGCGTGCTGTTAAAATTTCCGCGCCGGTTTTGGTCACCAGAATCGTATGTTCATATTGTGCTGACAATGAATGGTCTTTGGTGACCACTGTCCATTTATCACCGAGTAATTTGGTTTTCCAGTCACCACCATTGACCATTGGCTCAATGGTAAAGGTCATGCCTTCTTCAAGTACCATGCCGGTATCTGGCTGACCATAATGCAGCACTTGCGGTTCGTCATGGAAAGTTGTACCAATACCGTGACCACAATATTCACGTACCACGCCAAAACGCTCGGATTCAACATATTGCTGAATGGCATGACCAATATCGCCAATGGTTGAACCCGGTTTTACAGTTTCAATACCCCGGTACATGGCTTCTTGCGCTACCTTACATAGACGGTTGGCAAGGATCGTGGTTTCACCACCCACGATGTACATCATGTTGGTGTCACCATGATAGCCATCTTTAATCACGGTCACATCAATGTTCAGGATGTCGCCTTTTTTCAATTTTTTACTGTCTGATGGAATGCCGTGACACACTACGTGGTTCACAGAAGTACAAATAGTATGTTGGAAGGCAGGTCGACCCGGTGCAGCGCCATAGCCTAAGCATGCTGGAATCGCCTGTTGTTGATTGACAATATAGTCATGACAAATCGTATCAAGTTCCAGAGTGGTGACACCCGGAACAATATGCGGTTTGATCATATCCAAAACTTCTGCCGCCAGTCGCCCTGCCACACGCATTTTTTCAATTTCGTCAGAGGTTTTGATGAGTCGACGTGGAGCTTGGTAAGTGTTGTTCATGATCTCTAAAAACTTTTGGAAATTTGTGTGTGACTATGGTATAAATAGCCGCCCATTTTATCAAATGCTTTTTCGTGAATAAATTTCACGGGCTTTGTGCGATGAGGCAAAAAATCCGCACATATATCGACACATTACTCTGGGTGCCCTTTAGGGTGGAGAATGCGGGTATATGGAGGCCTAACCCAAACTTTAAGGTAAAGAAAATGGCAGATTACAACGTAAGCATGCGCGACCTTCTTCAAGCTGGCGCGCACTTTGGTCACCAAACTCGTTTCTGGAATCCAAAGATGCGTGATTACATCTTTGGTGCGCGTAACAAAATTCACATCATCAACCTTGAGCACACTGTTCCTGCGTTAAATGATGCTTTGAACTTTGCTAACAACTTGGCTAGCAAAAAGAACAAAGTTTTGTTCGTTGGTACTAAACGTGCAGCTTCTGCAATCATTCGTGAACAAGCTCAACGCGCTGGTCAACCATATGTAGATCACCGCTGGTTAGGTGGTATGTTGACGAACTGGAAAACACTTCGCCAATCTATCAACCGTTTAAAAGACCTTCAAACTCAATCTCAAGACGGCACTTTCGCTAAGCTGACTAAACGTGAAGCTCTAGAGCGTACTCGTGAGATGGAAAAACTTGAGCGTGGCTTAGGCGGCGTTAAAAACATGGGTGGTTTACCTGACGCATTATTCGTAATCGACGTTGATCACGAAGCGATTGCAATCAAAGAAGCGAAGAACCTTGGTATTCCTGTAATCGGTATCGTTGATACAAACTCTAACCCAGACAACGTAGACTACGTTATCCCGGGTAACGATGATGCGATCCGTGCAGTAACACTTTATGCTTCTGCTATGGCTGATGCGATTCTTGCTGGTAAAGAATATGCTCAATCACAAGCAAATGCACAAGCTAAAGCAGAAGAAGCTCCAGCTTCTGAGGCTTAATGCGTTTGACGCTAGCTTGTCATTTTTGCGACATGTGATGGTGGCAAAGTAAGCGTTATGTATGCAGGCGGCCCATGAGAACTCCTCTGGGCCGTTTCTGTTCTAAAAAGAATTCATTTTCTACCGAATTTAGGAGATAAACATGACTGCAGTTACAGCAAGCATGGTTAAAGAATTGCGCGATCGTACTGGTCTTGCAATGATGGAATGTAAAAAAGCTTTGACAGAAGCGGGCGGCGACGTTGAACTAGCGATCGACAACCTACGTAAATCTGGTCAAGCTAAAGCTGCTAAAAAAGCAGGTAACATTGCTGCTGACGGCGCAATCACAATTGCTCAAGACGGCAACAAAGCACTTCTTCTAGAAGTTAACTGTCAAACTGACTTCGTTGCAAAAGACGAAAACTTTGCTGGTTTCTCTGCGAAAGTTGCTGCTGCTGCACTTGCTGCAAACGTAACTGATCCTGCTCAAATCGCTGAATTGAAACTAGAAGATGGTGCAACTGTTGAAGAAGCGCGTATCGCTCTTGTTCAAAAGATCGGTGAAAACATCCAAGTACGTCGTGCGAAAATTGTTGAAGGCGAAAACCTTGCAGTTTACAAACACGGTCTTAAAATCGGTGTTGTTGTTTCTTACACTGGTGATGAAGCTACAGGTAAAGGCTTGGCAATGCACGTTGCTGCGTTCAACCCAGTTGCTGTAAATGCTGAAGGCGTTTCTGCTGAGCTTATCGCGAAAGAGAAAGAAATTGCTGAAGCGAAAGCACTTGAATCTGGCAAGCCAGCAAATATCGTTGAGAAGATGGTTGTAGGTTCTGTTGAGAAATACTTGAATGAAGTTGTGCTTGAGCGTCAAATGTACGTAATCGACAACGATAAGAAAGTTGCAGACGTTCTTAAAGCAACTGGTACTACAGTTGCAAACTTCGTTCGTTTCGAAGTTGGTGAAGGCATTGAGAAAAAAGCAGAAATGAGCTTCGCTGAAGAAGTTGCTGCTGCTCAAGCTGCTGCAAAATAATTCCTTAGGAATTAGAAAAAGCCCTATCTGATTGATGGGGCTTTTTTATGTTGATTTATTCTTCATCAGCAATTCAAGAATAGGATTTGGGTTTGGTGATAGAGCTCAGATCATGTATTCATCATTTAATAAAAAAGTTATAAAAATGCCAAATAAAACCAATCTGAGCATCGGTGCAGTCATTGCACTGTTGATTGCTGCTTATCTGGGCCTGGATCTACAACAATCCCAACCACTTATTCCATCCGCATCTGATACTACAACTGAAACGCTTGATTCAGAGCCTAATTTAGTACCCTCTCAAACGACTGATGATCTGGACCGAATTGCACGGGCGTTTCAACAGCGCCAGAGTGATCTACAAGTGCGTTCAAGCGGGCAGGTGATTGCCGTTTTGCCAGATGATCATGAAGGATCGCGCCATCAAAAGTTTATCCTCGAATTACCAAATGGCCAAACTGTACTGGTTGCACATAATATCGATCTGGCACCGCGTATTCAGAGTATTCAAAAACAGGATCAGGTCGAGTTTTATGGAGAATATGAATACAGTGACAAGGGCGGGGTGATTCACTGGACGCATCATGACCCTGCGCGAAAACATGTCGATGGCTGGTTAAAACATCAAGGAAGAACCTATCAATAAGGTTCTTCCAATTGGATAAATCGAATATGGCGTTTAAACGCTCATAATTGCGCTGTTATGGCGCGATTTCCAGTTCGGTAGGATTTTACCTAAATAGGCATCCATGCACCAAATTGGGCCAATGAGGAGGAATAGGAGGTCTTTGAAGAACGAAGGCTTTTTACCTTCCACTTTGTGCCCATAAAATTGGCCAATCCAGGCTAAGACAAACAGGGCAATAAAGAAACCGGTACCGACTGGCAGAATCCAGATGAGCCAAGCCATCACCAACGTTAATACAGCCATCGCTACTGCCAAAACAAGATCTAGGCGTGCATAGAAGATAAAAGCCAAAACCAGTAGCAGGGTAGTCAGCAAAGCGCTGAAATGCGCTAGAATGCCAATAATCGAAAAATAGATGGTCGGTACGCAAACCCAGTGAATCAGCTTATTGGTTTTATTTTGATGGCTGTCACTATATTCATCAAACCATTCAGATATTGTTTTCATTCTTCGCTCCATTCCATGAACATGTTTTGCTTATCTGGAAATATAAAGCAGAATCCGGATATGGTCAAAAGTTAATCATGCAGGTGAAGGGATTTTATTAGGCAGGATGAGTCTACCAAAATTTTATTGAAAGAACTTTAAGATAGTGCTGAGCAGAGGCGTTTATATTCTTCTGTAAAAATGAGCACAATAAAAAAGCCACATTACTGTGGCTTTTGTTAAATGTGTTGCAGGTCAAATCTTAAGAATTTGGACCAGCGACACGTTCAATACTGACTTTTGCAGTACCGGCACTGGTAATACCTAACTGTTTCGCAGCACCGTAAGATAAATCAACAACACGGTTGCCATGGAAAGGACCACGGTCATTTACTTTAACCACAACGCTCTTGCCGTTATTGCGGTTAGTTACGCGAATATAGCAGTTCAATGGCAGGCTACGATGAGCAGCCGTCATTGCGTTCATGTCAAAGGTTTCACCGCTTGCAGTTTTACGGCCGTGGAATTGACGACCATACCAAGACGCTGTACCTGTCTGACTGAATTTACGTACAGTATTAGAAGCCACTGTATTCAGTTTTTCAATCACTGAAGGCTCTTCTGCAGGAAGTTCAATTTTCGCTGCAATGGTTTCACGGCGAACTTTATCGCCAGAACGCTCAGTGATTGAAAGGCTGTTCAAATTTGTGAAATTTGAATTGAAGCTTTGAGCTTCTTTATTGAGTACTCGCGTGGCAAGACGCGAATTGTCATTTTCATTGGTGAATGAAGATGACGGAACCATATCTGCCTGCGATTGCGTCAGCGTGACGATCGTGGCAATGGCCATAAAAGACTTCAAAATTGAAGAATGCATCGAATCAACTCCTAACAGCATATCTATTGGTTGTTCATAAATGGCTGAAAAACCATATAAACATGCCTGATATTTAACTTATGCAACTACATTTAACGAAATGGATAATATTCATGCCGGCAATACCCTGTCTAGTGTTTAATTAAAATAGTTAAAAAAAGAACGCAAAATAAACAATTTTTGATCAAAAAATAATCAATATTGTAACATAATATTAAAAATGCTTAAAATACGTACAAATTAACCCATAAAAATGTTGACTTTCATAACTTGTATTAATTTTTAGTGTTAACGGCTGGTAATTTCGGTACCTAATAACCACAAAGCAGTGGCATACATACGGCTGCGATTATAAGTGGTAATCACTTGAAAATTTGGATAAGTGATGTAGTAAATCGGGCCATAATTCTCTTGTAATTGAATTGCATTGACCAGATCCAGATCGTCAATTTTTACGATTGGATTCATTGGGCTGATGCCTTGAGTTTTTAACACACCATAGGGGGTAGGTTGAGTCAGATCCTTGGCAATCACGGCATCTGGATTTGAACCGGTATAACGTGCCGGAAAGGCAATGGGCTGATTACGCTGCCAGCCATGCTGTGCCAGATAGTTGGCAATCGAACCAATCGCATCTACCGCTGAGTTACGCAGGTCAATATGACCATTGCCATCGTAGTCCACGCCGAATTTTGGAATGTTGCTCGGCATAAACTGCGGATAGCCAACAGCGCCGGCATACGAACCCACCACAGAAGAGGTGGCAACACCATCTCTATACGACCAGGCAATTAAAGCAGCCAGTTCATCCTGAAAATACTGGGCACGACGTTCATAGCCAAACCCTAAGGTTGCTAGGGCATCACGAGTGACAAAAGAGCCCTTGTTGCTACCAAAACCGGTTTCTACACCTAAAATGCCCAGAATGATCGCCTGTGGTACACCAAACTGCTGTTCAGCACGGTTAAGCGTTTCTGCATATTGCTGTTTAAAACGTACGCCGCGCTGAATGGTAGATTCAGCCAGGAAGTTAGTTTTATACGAATACCAAGGCTTACTTTCACCTGGGCGATTCATGATATTGATAATATTAGGCAAATTACGCGTCCCGCTCATGGCGGAATCTACTTGCTGGGCACTCAGCCCATAGCTCTGCATGGCGTTCTGCTTAAAAGCTGCATAAGAAGGGTGATATTGGAAATCGTTGGCCAGACTCAAACTGCTGAGACCAAATGCGGTAAGTGCGATTGAAAGCTGCTTAAACTTTTTATAAAAATCCGATTTCAACATCTTGCTACGATTTCCAGTTTTTTTGATGAGTTGCTGGCGATGTCATTTGAATCATGCCATGAAAAAGATTGATAAATTTTTTCAATCGTGGGGCTTAAAGTGCCAGATTAAAGATAACATTCGGATGAATAAGAGACCTAGCCGCTTATACAAAAATAGCGATGGATTGGCTATTTTTACGGCAGTCTGTCTTATAGAGCCGCTTATCTGTAACAAGCTATTTCACTGATCATAAAAAAGCCTGACCGAAGTCAGGCTAATTCCTCAAGATTTGTAGAAAATCTTGAAACCATGCTATCCAAAACTATTCTGTATAGAACAAAGTATCGTGATATTCAGCCATGGCACGCAGCTCATCTTTATTCAAATTCAGAATAATTTTATCTGCTGCCATATTGATGGCCTTGATCACTGCAGATGCACCAATATCTGCTGCCTTGCGTTTGATCATGCCAAGATCCAGGGTTTTATTAAAGTCGACCATAAAATGTCGGACTGTCGCTTCACCAAATTGCTTGTACAGGTTACTGAACGCTTGTTTATCGATACTCTGACCGGCTTTAAGTTCCGCATAATGATGTTTTAAATTAGTTACCAGATTGGCATCTAGTGACTCACCAATGCGGAAATGTCCTTCAGGATCTTTAAACAGACTGCGCTCAGAGAATGCAATCGACTCTCTAACTACGTCATTTGGTGCTTTACTCAATAACTGTTTCAGCAAAACTGCAACAGTCGACTTGATATAGCCAGCCAGTTTTTCCGCAGTATCGCGTTTATCACTGGCAGGGAAGCGACGCACCAGCTCGGTAAGAATCGCATCAATAATTTCATCATTAATCATTAATGCGGTTTTATCACGCAATGGGTAAAGCGGCTCACTTGAATTTTTGTTTTTTTGTGCAGTCTGAATTGTATTTAAAAGCTCTGCAGAAGGAATAAACCCAAAAAATGGCATTGTTCAACCTCAATGTTTTTTATTGTCGCGCTAAACGAATAGGGCGAGGCATCCATGTTAAATCCGATACACGGCAAGGGTTGATATCCAATCCACCACGGCGTGTATAGGTTGCGTAGACCATCAGCTTTTCCGGTTTCAGTTGCTGCCAGATATCGGCAAACATCTGCTCCACACATTGTTCGTGGAACCCATTATGCTGACGGTAGGAAATAATATAAGCTAAAATACTCTTATAACAAGGTTTTTTACCTTGATAACGTATAAAAACTGTTCCCCAGTCCGGCTGGCCAGTGACTGGGCAGTTACTTCTGAGTAAATGTGAATACAGCTGGATTTCACCTTCTGCTGCATCATCCGAATCCAAAGCCAATAAACTGGCATCTGGATGATTTTCTAGGCGCTCAGGTGTCAGCTCGTCAATACAGATACCTTCCGGCTTACTGATCTCTAATTCATCGACCTGAAACAGTTGCAGTTTGACTTCAGCTTCAGCCGCAGTAGATAAATCTTTTTCTACCGTCGCTATAAAGGCTTCTTTAGATTCAAACTTGGCAAAGTTCAGACTATTGAAATACAGCTTCAAGGATTTGGATTCGATCAGATTCGGCGAGGACCCTGGCAAGCTAATGCGGCCAATGGCGACTTGTGGCACACCTGCTGGATTTAACCAGGAAATTTCAAACACATGCCACCAGTCTGCACCTTGCTGAATCGCTTCAACATGTGCGTATTGTTCACGGGCAGGCGCGCGTAAAATCGGAAACAGAACATCAGGATGATATTCTGTCGGGTAATTGGTGTCTTTACCAAGGAGAGATTGTTCTACACTCATTATTCACGCATTCCTGAACCACGGGAGAGTAAATGATAGGCCACTGCATACAGCACGGCGCAACACAAGGTAATCACTGTCAGTGAAATGGCAACATTGACATCGCTATGTCCTAAAATGCCATAGCGGAACGCATTGACCATATACACGACAGGATTAATTAAAGATAAATTTTGCCAGAATGGGCTTAAGCTCGAAATAGCATAAAACACACCACCTAAATAGGTCAGTGGTGTTAAAACAAAAGTCGGGATGATCGAGATATCATCGAAAGATTTGGCATAGACGGCATTGATAAAACCACCCAAGGAAAACAGCAGGGAAGTAATCAAGACTGTATATATAGTCACAAACCAGTTGGTGATGTATAAATCGGCAAAAAATAAGCTCACGGCACTGACAATGATTGCCACCAGTATCCCACGAATCACACCGCCCAATACATGCCCCCATAAAATGGCATGCATCGGTACCGGACTCATGATCAGTTCTTCAATGCTTTTCTGGAATTTTGAGCTGAAGAAACTAGACGAGACGTTGGCATAGCTGTTGGTGATCACGGCCATCATAATCAGACCGGGCACAATGAACTCCATATAACTATAGCCGCCCATTTCTCCAATGCGTGAACCGACCAGATTACCGAAGATCACAAAGTACAGGCTCATGGTGATTGCAGGTGGCAACAGGGTCTGTGGCCAGATGCGCATAAAGCGACGCACTTCTTTATAGATAATGGTATATAAAGCTACGCTGAGTTGATTAATGTTCATTGCGCAGCTCCATCCAGATTTTTCTCGACCATTTTCACAAAAAGTTCTTCCAGACGATTGGATTTATTGCGCATACTGCGTACCTGAATATTCTGTGATTCCAGCAACTGGAACAGATCATTCATGGTATGTGCCTTATCCATGGTAATTTCTAAGGTCATCGGATCGATCAGGTTAAATCGCACGCCGATGATATCCAGATGCAAAGGTTCAATCGGTTCGGCCAGATCAAAAATAAACGATTCTTCATTGAGCTGACTCAGGAAGCTTTTCATGGTGGTGTCTTCTTTAATCACACCGCGATCGATAATCGCAATGCGGCGACACAACATTTCTGCTTCTTCTAGATAATGCGTGGTCAGAATGATGGAGGTGCCTTTTTCATTCATCTCGTTCAAAAATTCCCACATCGAACGACGCAGCTCGATATCAACACCAGCCGTCGGTTCATCCAGAATCAGCAGTTTCGGTTCATGCATCATGGCACGCGCGATCATCAGGCGACGTTTCATTCCGCCGGATAACATGCGGGCCTGAGTAGAGCGCTTTTCCCATAAACCCAGTTTGGTCAGATAAAGCTCCGCCCGTTCCTGTGCAATTTTTTTAGGAATGCCATAATAGCCTGCCTGAGTTACCAAAATATCAAAGGTTTTCTCAAACTGGGCAAAGTTGAATTCCTGAGGTACTACACCTAGGCACTGTTTGGCCTGGGAAGGGTGGGTATCCAGATTATGACCAAAAATTTCGACTGTACCGGAGGTTTTTTTTGTTAATGAGCTCATAATACCGATGGTAGTAGATTTTCCTGCGCCATTAGGCCCCAATAGCGCATAAAATTCACCTTCTGGTACATTTAAGTTAATCCCTTTCAATGCCTGAAAGCCATTGCGATAGGTCTTTGACACATCCCTTAAGATCAGTGCATCAGTCATGAATATCTCAAATGGTGAAAAGTTGAGATATTGTGAGTGATCTCGCAAAATAAGCCAAGTGATTCACATGCAATTCTGTGTTGCTGTTTTGGAACATTGTATAAAGCTTAAGCATAAAAATGATGAAGTTAGAGATAGTTGCTTTACCTTATGCTTTTTTTTGTTATGATGTGCGCGATCCAAAAAAGATGCGCTCATAGCTCAACTGGATAGAGTACAGGTCTCCGAAGCCTGTGGCGTGGGTTCGAGTCCCGCTGAGCGCACCATTTATTTAAACTATAAAACTGAAAAATAAATCAAATTAGTATCGCACACAGTTGCGGCCATCATCTTTCGCCCGATAAAGATTGTTATCGGCAATTTTCAAAACGTCTAGAATATTTTTAGAACTGTCTGGCCAAGAAGCAATACCAATCGAAATGCTGATGAAACCTATGTTGTGAATTTCTTTACATGCAATCTCTTTTCTGAACCTTTCTGCACTTTCATAAACTTCAGTAAGATTGCTGTTCGGTATAATAATGATAAATTCTTCACCGCCATAACGGCAGCAAATATCATCTTTACGAAATTTTTGCTGCATCGTCTTGGCAATATGCTTTAAGACAACATCACCTTGATCATGACCATAATTGTCATTCACGTTTTTAAAGTGATCCACATCCATCAGAAGTACTGAAAACGGGATGTTCATTTTCATGTTTTGAGTCATGACGTAATTTAAACCACGACGATTCATCAAGCCGGTTAAAGGATCCGTATTAATATGATGATCCATCTTGCTCATTTGTTGTGAAAATTTGCGAACACTGAGCAGTAGGGCTAACTTGAATTTTGTGACCTCATAGTACCAAGGCTGGATATTCTTAATTTTTGAACCGATTTCTGCCTGATTTAGCAGACTCGCCATATCTGCCAGTTGATTCAACGGGGCCGAGATAGAGTCAGACAGTCGCCATACAATATAAAAAACAAGCAGATAAAATAAAAAGAATCCTGCGGCTAATTTATAAAGGATAGAATTTGCCTGTTTAAGTAAATCATGGGTGGGTTGTTGGGAAACCACGATCCAGTTTGAAGTCGGAATATGAGAAAAACCCGCCAGATTATCAGTGCCCTGGCTATTGATTAAACGAATTTGACCATTTTTATGCGCATGCATATATTCCAGACCAGTATTATTGCTGGCCAATTGACCGATTCTTTCACGATCGGGATGGAAAATAATTTTATTTTCATTGTTAATCACATACATATAACTATTCTTATAATTTTTATAAGTGGTTAGAAGCTGATTAATTACATTTTTTTCTTTTAAATAAATCGCTGAACCGATGAAGCCCTGATAGTGATTTGACTTGTCAAAAATAGGTTGAGAAATAAACACAATCATATTTTTTTGCACAGAAAAATAGGGCGAAGATATATAAGTCGATTTTTTATGAAGAGAGTCAATAATCCCTTGAGTATGTTGTATTTTGCTTTTATCAATATGCAGAATATTAGGGGAAAAGTTTATCAGTCTGCCTTGGGTGTCACTGATCACAACACTGTTATAGTGTTCAGACTGATATTTTAATTTATTGACCTCGGCTTCTCTTAGCTCATTGTTATTAAAGTCTTGACCTAATATCTTGGCACTATAGTCCAGCTCAAGAAGCATATTTCTAAAATGGTTGTCTGTGCTTAATGCAATTTTATGTGCATGATCAGAGTTTATGTATTAACCCCCAATTAAAACGGACACTCAAAATTAAGACCTAGGCATAGAACTAGAGTTAAGGAGTGTCTTATGGAACGTATTGAAGTTATTACATCTGTTCAGCGTCGTAGACGT
>SPVA01000024.1 GCA_013530545.1 Acinetobacter lwoffii | reverse complement strand
GCTTTGAGATACACCTCTTCATATTTAACGCTCCGCCATAATCGTTCAACCATCACATTATCAACCCATCGACCTTTACCATCCATGCTGATTTGGATGTCATTTGATTTCAATACATCTTAAGTTTTCAAAAATTTGATTCTGAACATTTTCCTTGGGTTCTCCCCAAATATCACTTAACTTATTAATAACAGGCATGACCGATGCTGGCTGTAGCGGCTTATTCCCATTCATAACAAAAGGTCCATCTGTTTCAGTTAATATTCTATCTTTTGGTATATGACTTACAAGCAACCGACCTCTATCACTAGACAACATCCTTTGGTTAACTGAAAACCAGCATCCTTGAGCGATGGCTTTTTTTAAACCATCCTGTTTCCCTGTATACCAATGTAAAATTGGTATACCATTATTAAAATAAGTATCTAATCCATCTAAAGTCGCTTCCACAGCATTAAGACTATGTATAGTTAATATTTTAGGTGAAGAACTATTAGCTGTTTTCAAAATATGTTGGAAAACTTTACTTTGTATATTTTGATGAGCTTTCAGTGCTGATGAGCCGTCCAGACCAATCTCACCTATATACTTTGTTTCATTGATTAGTAAATCAAAAAAATCTAACTCGTCATAACGCTCATGTGCTATTTGAGGATGAAGACCAAGGGCTGTCTGAATTCGTTTATGATTTTCAGCAAGCTTCTTTGTACCAAACCAAGCTTTTGGCGTAGTTGTTACAGACAAAATATAATTTGACTCTCCACAAGCTGAGACCACAGCTTGTGGATTTTCGTATAAGTCCAAATGACAATGAAAATCGATCAACGGAAACATTAAATGTTTACACCTAAATTCTCTTTTTTTAGATACTGCTCTACTTCCGCAAACCCTCTTAAAACAGTATCAATGATTTGCTGACGTTCCTTAGGCTCTATTGGCAAAAATCCAGATTTTGCTACCCACAAATTTGTGTTTCCAGTATTTTTAATTTTGCTGATCGCCATAACCATAGACATTAGGTCATCCCTCTGCTTATCTCGTTTAATCACATCACTTAAAACAGAGTATTGATAATCAGTTAAATCTTTAAATTGGGATGCATTAAATGAGGCACGCCTAATCAAACACGGTAAGCACTTACCACATTGCACTCCTGACCTCTTCCATTTCCCACAGGATACTGTATCAGTAGCAACCTTTTTCAATAACTTTTGATCTTTACATTCGAGCATCATTTCTCCTTTGGTCTTGAACTGATAAGGATTTAATAACTCTACTGGTAAATCTATACTTGAAAATAGTTCATTTAATTTTTTTAGAAAGTATGGATGTGTTGTTCGCGTACTTAATGAACCTATTCGCCTAGGAGTAAGTGGAGGGTTAATAGAAATGAGGCCATTCTCGGGAATGTAAAGCGGTATTATCTTATTTGAATGATGGTTTTTACTCAAAGCAGTAGCGATTAAAGCTCCAAAGGCAATAAAGTTAAAACTGCGCGTTCTCATTTGAACATCTGCTGGAATTTCTTTAACTTTCCGAGGATTTGCTACAACTTGAAATCTAGCATTACTAAGTCGAAGCTTGTGGTACACACCATCTTGCTTTTGTCTATCTTTTGGGTAAGCATGACTGACTAAAACTGATTTTTTTCCTTGAAACTGCAAATCTATCGCACCAATTGTACTATCCAAACCTCCTGAAAATAAGCAAACAGAATCATGCTTATTTATGAAAATTTTTCGTGCTTTCATACCTTTCATCATTTCAGGGATTTGAAAGTCACTTTGTCTAAATTCAAAATCCCACAAGTCTCCACTTAAAAAATGCAATGTTTCCTTTAAGAGCGGCTTTTGTTTATCCCAAAGAGTTGGATTTAACATTGGAAGGTTTATCTTTAATTGGCGACACCATGCATCTTCTGCTCGACTATCTCTCTCTACAAAAGTATCAGCAGCCGTTACTGCTAATGAAAGCATCATTAAATCAAAAGCTGTTTCATGCGCTTCCTCTTGAAGTCTTCTAAATTCAATTAGTGCTGCTCCACCAATACTATTGTATTTACCAGAAATAGCAGACTTCCCAAACATCAAAACAGGTAATAATCGATCTGATAAAGGTGGTAATTTTGCACTATCGGTCTCAAAATAAAGCTCAATCATTTAAATAGTCCTCCCATTCACCCCAAATATCTTCTAATGCTTTTATTTGTATATTTTCAATATCTTTTCTTGTTAATGAATTCGCACCATTCTTTAATTGCTTACTCATATGCTTATCCACTGAAGAATTTATTAAGGAACGTAGATCCTGCTCAAGACTAGCAACATTCTCAGGCGTATCAGCTTTATCAAAAGCAGCTCTTGAATCTAAGACTATTTGTTGAAATAAATACTGCTCTGTGTAATTCAGCATTAAATCAATAATCATATCACTAGAAATTTGAGTGAAATCAAACTCATCTATCCCATCTAAACATTCAGCTAAAGATTGATTCAAACTTGCCCTGATTCGCTCAGAGTCTCCATCAATAACTAAAAGATTTTCTATAATTTGATCAATGACAATGTCAATAGGCTTACCATTTAGATCTGATATTTTCAGGTTTAAATAGTCATTTCCAGCTTGAATATTCTGGAATAAATCAAATAAACCTCCACCAGTTGCAATAAGTTTTTGGTAGCGTTTAGGACCTACCTTTTTTCCACCTGTTGCATTCTTAGCATAATGACCAATTGCTTTTCTTAAGTTTGTACCACTTGGACCAGACGGTTTATTCGCAGCTTTCCCTAAATACCCCCTAAATTCACCTAGAGTATTATCTATTCCACATGAAATTGCTCCTCCCCCCTCATTTGCCCAAGATGGCACTAATGGAGTCTTTCCATTTGGCCCCTTACTTGAAGTAGATGTTCCCATAATCCCTTCCTTTTTTTATAACTTATAAATTAGCTGTTAAACCAAACTTCATCTTTAATAAGACTTTTAAACCAAGGTTTAAGTTTTGGCATGACCTCTGAAATAAAGGCTTTGAACTGTGACCTAGTTTCTTCTAATTCTTGTGCTAGTAAAAAAGCACCAGCAAAACCTGAAGGTATGTCACTCCAATTTGAATGTTGTCTTAATTCCTCTAAAATTAAACGCATTACATCTTTTTCCTCACCTTGAGGAATTGTTCCAATTGCTTTAATTGCAGATGGCGAAGATACCTTGGATGTTCTTATTAATAGCCTATACGCACTATCTGCAATTTCAGATAAACCTCTAGAAACTATGCGAAGTGGGACAGTTTCTTTACTTAAATAAACAAGTGGTCTTAAATCTCTATCTGAAATAGACGGTTCCAAATTCACCCAATCAAAAAGGAAGACTTTGTGTTCTTTCCAATCTTTTGGTAATTTTTCTTCAAAAGCTTCGAGATCATTTTTAACAGCCTCAAGCTGTCTAAATAGTTCTGGCTTTCCATCGGCAGTAGCATTAATTTCATTGTAGAGAATAGATATCGCAGTTGATTTACAGCATCTTTCAAACAATGCCATTTTTGCTATAAGTTTCAAATCCACAGGCATCTGTCGGGCGCTTGCTATCATATTTCGCATACTTATTACATTTAGCATACGCTTTACAATTCTTGGATTACCTTCAACGCTTTTGGAGGTTGCCAATAATGGTGCTATTCGATCGGCTACAGTAAAATCATTTAAAAGATTGAATGTACTTGGACCATCCGAATCTAAGAGTAGCAAAGCTTTCTCCACGCTAATCGGATCTTCTTTCCAAGAAAGCCTCAAATTCTTTTCTAAACCAGTTCTTAATGCTTCTATTTTAACCTGTTGCTTTCCATAGGTTTCATGAATTGATGCGTAAAGTAAAAATAAATATGCTCTAACTTCACGAGTACTAATTTTTGGAACTTTAACTGGAAATTGAATTAACTTATCCAAATAGTCTGTAATATGTTTTTCATCTATACCATTGAAGTGTTCTTTAACAGCATGTCTTACCATATCTTCATCAGCTGCTATCACAAAAGCGGTATTGGGCATAAATAAAAATAAGCGTAATGATTCCAATGTTTGTATAGTCTGCTTTGGTAAACATCTATCTAGGTTGTCTACGAAGATGACTATTTTCTTGTTAAATCCCACAAGCAAATCTGCAAATTCTGTTTTTAAAGCAGCTATTTCTTTCGGTGCAGATGTCATTTCTTCATTCAAAAGTTCTTTTAAACTACTCTGACCATCTTTTATTATTTTACTTATTGCCTCACCATCTTCTGAATCAGCTTTCCCTTTAATCCCATCACCAAGAGCTTCAACTGCTTTGTATGCAGCACCAAAAGTTGGCACTCCTGCCATCCAAGAAGCACCTTCTGCGGCCATTGCTAACAAACGTAATTTATTTACTCGTTTAGTTATTGTCTTCGTTTTATCTAAAAGGGTCTTATTGTCCTCTACAAGTTTGGCTATCTCTAAAGCAACAACTTCAATTAATGCGGCTCTCGCATCATCAAACCCTTGATAAAGCCATGCATCAAACTTTATAAGAATATAATCTTTTTCATTTTCTGATTGTAGCTTTTGTTCAATCAAATTTAAGATTGTTGATTTTCCTGTCCCCCAAGAGCCAAATACTCCTATTGAAATCGGTAACATTGTAGGATTACTTAATACATTGACTACAATTTCAGAGGCTTCAGAATAATTTAAAAAATCCTTTTTTGATTCGATATCTGACCACATAATATTTGTTTCGCACTTTTTCTACTTGACTTCCAATCTATCAATAAATATTTAAAATTCAATAAATAAAAAGTCTACGTACAATTTCATACCATATAAAAATGCTAATACAAATACCCTATGCCCTCAAAAACCTAAATCCCATAAGTTAATTTATATAGTTAACGTAGTAATCATTTTTTAGACAATAGCAACCATTGATGTGCACAAAAAAATAAGGGAGCTTGTACTCCCTACTATAAAGAAATTCCTCAACATAGATGTATTGAAATCACTAGCTGATCAATCAACACTTAAGCTATTTAATTCACCGCCCTTACACTCCCCTGCAATCCTTTCTGTATATCCTGCACAAATCCTTCCCCTTGATTCGGTTTAGGCTTTGCCTTGGTTCGAGCTGTAGTTTCAGACTTTACTTGTTCAATATTAGTTTCTTGATTTTCATCACTATAAAACTCCTCCACAAAATCCAAACCTTCTTCTGCATTGACTTCAAACTGTGCATTGGCAAAACCCTGCCTTGCAGTCTGATCTAACGCCGTTTGATTAAAACCTGCTTGTTTACTTTGCTGGTCAATCTCTTGCGCTATTTGAATCGCCTGTTGCAGATTAATTCCATCCCTCAGCGTTAAATCCACGTAATACACAGGAGTACGATAACTTTGTGTGGTGGACTTACCTCGAAGGGTCAGTTGTAACGGCAAACAAGATAGCAAGCCATTCGAAGCTGCATAGTAATAACTTAGTCGTGCTGCCAAAGTCCGAATGCTGTTAAAACCAGTGGTTCTAAAAATAAATGTACCGAGTTCATCCGATTCATCTAAGTTCACATGCAAACGCCCATAAGGCTTACAGTTGCCTCCTTGAGCTAAAGAACATAAATCAGGGGATGGGCAGGAATGTTGTTCTACGCCTTGGTTGGTGAGTCGCTGACAGGTTTCACCATTGCCTACACAGACAGGCCGTCCTGTTTGACGGTCAAACAAGGTGTACTCAGCCCTTAGATTCAGCTCAGGATCATTGAAGATCATCCTTACTGGAATGGTACGGAGTTTTTGATTCGGTGCTTTACTGCGTAATTGCTCATCAAGCGGATGTTTGATCCACCCCTCTTTGCTTTGGATTTGACTGGTAATGGTAAATTGGTCGTCCTTTTCAGGCAGTCGTTTACCGTTCTTTTCAACAACTTTACCAATACTGATACGTCCAAGGATCGCTGGTGTGATTGCTAAACCTTTAATCATGATAATTTTCCTCTAAATAAAATTTTACTGTTGACCCTTTGTTATGTAAGCAAATACAAAACCGTTTAAAGATCAGATGAAATGCAAAGACCGCCATTGTTGGCCTACCGCTCCTTCGGGAGTCGGTAGGTCGGGGGTGGTTTTTTGCGCTTTTTTGAAGAATGGAAATATCGACGTGATGAATTCAGTCATTGGTATAGATCTGAAAGCGTCGTGTTCCTGCTTTGTTTTGCGGAAACTGCTCAAGCATTTCTGGGTGAAGTTTGAGTAAGGCTTTGCTGTCTAAACTGATTGAATCTTTGGATTTCTTCCACGTCACCGAACCATTCGCAAAGGTTGCTCGTTCAGCATCCTTCATCAACATCTGGATTTGATGCTTAATTTCATCAAAGTTATTTTGATGCTGCTCAATGTGATGCTTTTCTTGAATCAGTTGAGCAAACACTTGATTGGCTTGTTCGTTAAGACTCAAGTCTTCAACAGTCAACGGAATATGTTGTGGATAGAGCTGCTGTATGGCTTTGGCTGCGGACTCACTGGCATCTGCATCAGGTGGTATATCTTTTTCCACACAATCCCAGAAGTAACGTTCCGCATTGATGATATGTTTGATCACGGATTCGGAGCGCGTCACTTTGAAGATTTTGGTTTCATGACCACAAATCAGCACACAAACATGTGCTGCTCGTTTGCCTGTCACTGCCAATTGATGTTGTACCTGACACAAGACATATAAAGGCACACCCTCTCGCCAAAGTTTTGCGCCGTACTCTCCTGCTGTTTTGCATTCCAGAATTTGAACTTCATCACTACCCACAACGGAGTAATCCAGATTGGCAAGCATAAAATGCTTATCAGGATCTGGATGCTGAAGCACTGCATTGATTCTGCGTACCTTGTTATTGGTATGCATGCTGTAGTACTCAGCCACCAATGGCTCTAGTTGCTTACCCCAATAGAGTGGAGCGATACCTGAACTTTCATCTTCAATCGATTGTTTGACTCGTCCTGTCTTGATCATCCAAAGTTCGAGCATCGACATATAGGGATTCAATCCACAGGCTGCTGCACAATCACTGCTGCCAATGCCTTGTCGTCTGACTTCAAGCCAGTCAGATTGAGTCATGTTTTTGGTATTGACCAAGCGTTTGGCTGTGAATAATTTTGGGGCATTAAAGGGTTTACTTGCTTGTTGAATGGATGGGTTTAATATTGCTGTATTCATAGCTTGCTTCCTCATTTTATATGGATGGTGGCAAATAAAGGGCATAAAAAAACCACACCCGAAGATGTGGTTTAATTTTTTGAAATGTAAATTTATATTTAAAATATAAATAGATAGGTCTAACTTTCCATTGCAAGAAACTCAAATTTCTACGCTATGACACCATACGTAAAGCCTGTTCGAGTCCACGTTGCTTGATCGCTGCTCCTGCACCAAACCAAGCTGAATCGAGTCGATGATCTGTACTCATGGCACGTCGTTCATGATCAATAAATTCTGTAATTGAACACAGTAATCCATAGGCTGTTCCTTTAGCAGAACTCAACTCTGCACCACGTCCCTGACCATTAAACATGTCCATTGCTTTTGTCATCGCCTTGGCATTAGGTTCAGCTTTTTCCTTGGTATCTGCATGTGCCGCCTGAGTCGCAACCTCACGGTAGAACTGAATAATATTGTCCTCCTGATCTGCCACACTCATGCTAGTGTTGTTGAACACTGCATCAAAGAAAGCTGCTGCTTCTCCTTGGGTGACTCTACGCTGACTGAGCTGCTTCATTTCGTACATGTGTTCATCCCATGCACGAACTGAAATACCCAATTGTTGTTTGACTTTATCTGCATCAAACTTGGTGCTATGCGGAACTTTCACTACACCTGCACTACTGTTCTGACCACGTAAAGCAATCGCCAAGGTGTTGTTGCAGACAACACGAATGGAGGTGAATTGTGCTGTTGTCGCAAGCGTACCGTCACATGCAGTTGCAAGAAGAATATAGCCATTACTGACATCCTTGCCTTTAAGTGCAGTAGATTGACCTGTACGTGCCAGCGCCCAGAATTTCTTGCCACCTTTAAGCACGCCTGCGGTTTCCAATTCAAAGCCTGATTGTTCAGTTAGATCACGATAGAACTCTAAGATCTCACGAGGTTGTACTTCCTGAAAACGTTGACTGACCACTGACAAAGGTGCATGGGTATCAGAACGGTACAGTACACGCTGTTCTTCATACGGCATGATGATGCTTTGCCCACGTTCATTCTGTGCCATATAACTGACATTGGATGACTCGATACACCAGTCCATGCCTGCCTGCTGTGCCCAGACCTCAATCGGTTGGTTTTGACTTAGTTGATTCCCTAGCCCATGCCAAGGGGTTTCACCGACATAAGCCATTTGTTCAAGTTGATGTGCCATAGTTTTATTCCTTTTTAAAATCATATTGAAAAATTGGATCTGTTCTTAATTCAGATATTGAATGGGGAACTTTTGGTAACAGTTATGGCAGAAGCACAAACTTTGCTGCGGAGGTGTGCTTTGTTCTGTAAAAGAATTAAACAAACCACCGAGTACAGTTCCTGCAATTCCTCCAACGATGGGAGGCAAATTCAAAGACTTCGCAACGGTTGTACCTAAGGCCCCTAAAGCTGCGGGTGATGCAAGATTTGATAATGTTGAATTTGCTTGTTGCGCATTCGCTTCAACAATCATGATGTCGGTTGAATGACAAAAGGGACAATTCAAGCTCATGACTTGACTCCTAAATTTTGGGCATAAAAAAGCCTGCACGATGGCAGGCTTAATATTCATTTTTCATGTGTACTCTAAAGAGCTTCATGATTCTCATTAGGATGTTATGTATCTGAAATAATTTGGAATATGATTCAATTTAATGATTGATTTGTTATATAAAATCAGTACGATAAAAAAATACAAAATGGTTCTAAAATTATGACACACATTCGAATTGCAGATTTTTGTGCAAAGTATGGCTATACGAAGCATCAAATCCAACATGCAACACGTACAGGAAAATTAGATAAAGTTGCCAAAGGTATTGTGGACGAGCAACATGCGATTCAAGCAATGTCTTACACAAAACCGTTAAAGCCCCCAAAGCAAACAAAGGTCAAAACTGATACTATCACTCAGCCAGATCAATTTGTATCATCAAATCCAACCTCAGAAAAACCTAATTTTTTATCTCAGGAATGGGTAAAATCTATGCTTGCACCTGCAAGTAAAGGTGGAAAAGTTTTACCTCCAGAAGAATAACGTCCATCAACATAGCTGTGAAGGGATGTTGCTACATCCCTCCTTCCACCCTTAGCATTCAGCTAAATACCCAATTTATTTTATATTTATGCCATCCCTTGACACTCTCAATACATCACTGAGTTGCTTTAATTCCAACTAATTCTGGCAATTGATAATCATCAAAATTCTTAGAATAATGACTCATTTTATAATATTTCTACGCCTATCCACATCATACTGACTGATCCCAAATGTCCTCATGTTAGGAGATGTCTTAGCACGTAAACGTTGATCTACTTTGTTAGGATTCACCAAATACATACCTGCTCGAAATGCATTCTCCAGTTGTTGTGGTTGATTTCTATGAATCATTCCTATACCAAGTAAACCATTGACCTCAAACTTTTCTTTATTCTCTTTTCGGTTACAGTTGTAATAGCACCCTTGGTTATTGGTAATGGATTGTTGCCAGTACTTGCCAACTTCCTCTCCTAACCATTCATCTCTCCAATGCAGGTTAGCATCATAAATAAGCAATAAATGGCAGTGGTAGCCTTTCTTTGCACCTTGCTCGAATGCCCAAACACACCCTTGTAAACCATGAAAGCAAGTATCTTTATTTGACATTCTATTTCGTAGTATTTCCAAAGCCCTATGAAAGTCTTTAACACCCCAATTCTCTTGATGTTCTTGAAGGATCCCTACATCTACTCGTACAAAAAGCAACCTAGCATAATGATTGAGTATTTTGTTCAAGTAACCTTCTAATTCAATTTGATTTTTTCGTTCTTGATATTTAAATTTATGAATATCTTGAACAGCACTTTTCATTTCATGCTGAATCATGCCTTGTATATAAAATATATGATTTAGTTCAAACCGTAGAATGTCTGCATAAATATGAAAATCTAGTCTTTCCATGATGTAATCCACAAGGTTAATCACCCTTTTAAAAACCTGTATGATTTTGGAATAGCAAAGATCAAATCTATAAATCTGCTTAAACAGTACTACCGCTTCTAATAATTCTCGTTTGAACTCATCATGATCATCAATGAATTGCTCATGACAGGTACTGATTAAAAAATCTTCGATTGAAATAAGAATGGAGGCTTCATTGGCTAATGGAATATTTTGGTACATTTAGGTTCTCACTGAAACATAAGGTTCATATGTAAGTGAGGAATATATTTTTTTACTGATCTTGATTCTAAAGCAGGATTTTGTAGTCATCCTGCTTAGCTGAATATGCTCATAGACTTTTGTAACATACTATAGGGTTAGTTCTGAATATTTTAATACTGTGTTATTGATACATAGTCTATAGCCCATTTGAGTATAGGCTATACTGTGCTAAGTGTCTCACTCAACTAGATAAGATATTGTTTATGTTTGATATATTACTTATAGTTAATAATATAAGATACCTGTTAAGCATTCTGAGCTGTTACTTCGATAAGATCATTCATCTACATAACGCTTATCGCCGATGTATCGGATCTTGCTTAGGCTAAAGTTACGCCACTTTTTTATTTTAGAGCTATGATGAATAACCTTAATCCATCCTCTACCAATCAAGATGAAGATTTAACAACAAGCATAGGATCTCAAAAAACTTATGAGCTTAAAGTATTTGATGAAAATGAGGCATATCGCCAACTTGAAATCATTCAGCTCATTTTACATATAAGAAAATCTGAAAAAAAATCTATCTACTTACCACATCAAAAAAAGCAAAATATTTATTTGATTGCTGATAAAAATATACATGACTCTCTTCGAAGAATTGATCCCTATTACTTTGAAGATAGTACATGTACCAGTCCTGAAGTGGACTTATTTCGCAAGGTATTAAAAGAAAATATAATGCTTCATCATTTAACAGTTAGTCAGAGTGATTTTTGGCTTAGAAGTCATAATGATGCTATCGCCCTAGCACCCAATCAATTTATGTTAAAAGCTGAAATTTTAAATGACTTTTACCATCAGCTTGCCTGTGCTATTGCAAGCGATACAATCTATCAAAAAACACTTCTGTCACGCCAAGAAAAAAGTCTCAATCAGAACAAGAAAGCTAAAAGGCTTGCTAAAAAACTATTAAGTACATTCAGAAGGTTACTTATAATTAAAATGGATTTCTCCATACATACTGATCATACAGTCACGCTTGAATTATTAAAAACCTACCTCCGAATGTTCATCAAAAAACTTCATACACCAAATGATAAAGTCCCCCCCATAATCGGTTTTATTTGGAAATTAGAATACTCAGCATTAAAAAGATATCACTATCATTTTCTATTTTTCATGGATGCGAATACTTTTACAGAAGATAAAAACTTTGCCTATAAACTTGGTGAATTATGGCAAAAAATAACCTTAAAAAAAGGAATCTATCAAAGCTTCAATCATGAAGAGCAAGTACGTAAAAATCTTGCTATTGGTATACTCACTCATGATGATCAAGAAAAAATTGACTCTTTAAATAAGATGATTGATCACATAACCAAAACAGAGCAGTTCATTCTTGAAAGGAGCCAAATTAATCAACGAACATTTGGCTACAGCACTCGCAAGTATGCAACAAGGTAAATCAGATACTTTATTATGCTTTAGCTAGATTTATTGCAGAAGAGTAATTCAAAATACTTTAGAATCGACTTCCATCTGGATAGGAACACTATCAGCTTGATTAATTGAATATCTATGAGCACACCAACAAACCAAATAAATTTGATACATACCCACGGTCAAAAAAATTTCTGTGTTAATAAACATAATCTTTCGATTATGCAAGAGATATCATCAATCATCACAAATCCAAGTTATAGTGCATTCAAATTAAAATCCAGTAAGAAGGGTAAATACTATGTCAGTAACTCCCCTCAAACCGATCACGTATTTGAACTTTTACAAAATTTTTCCGGCATAAGTCCAATGCTACTCGAACATAAATTTTTCAAACTTAGTCAAAGTGTAAAAGCATTACACAAAGCTTATTCAAAATTAGGATATGAATTAGATAGGCCAATCAATCATTTATATTTACATAATGAACAATATATCAATTATATTTTGCCTATAGTAAATTCTTTCGTGAATGAATTAAAAAGAGATTCAACGACTCGAATAGCAATGGCTGACAGACTCCAACGCTTAGAACTTATTAATGTATTAAAAAAAGAAAATGCACGAGTAATGAAAAAGCTCTTCAAAACCCAGCAACGATTTAACCTTAATATTTTTACATATGTATTCGATATGAATAAATGTGATTCACGTGATAAATCATTTATTGAGCAAGGGCTTACACAACAAATTTCAGTAATGATTGATAAATTTCATGATAAGTATCAATCTGAAATTTTAGATTTGTTTTTTCGCGTTCAACGTGATTTATCAAATAATTATGTACTAACTGTATATAGTGCTACAGAACGTGAATGTAAACCGCTTTCGATGAAAGATTTCATCCCTCTTAGAAATGAAAAGTATCTTATCATTGCACCAAATACAAATATTATATTAACCCCTCATGAAGTTGATTATCCAATGGATATTCAAGGTGTTGAGGGCACAAATGAAAAGACATGGAAAGCAATCTTCGGAGAAATACTTTTTAAATACAACTATTTTTATTACGAAACTGAATATGTATCACCCAAATTTATTTACAGAAAATGTGCCTCCAACCACTGAATTATATAAAGCTTAATTGACCATTATTTGAATCTGCATATTATATAAAAAATATATTTAATCTTTATTAAATAAAATTTCCTTTAATATTTCAGGCTGATTTCTTAACTCATGGATGATTGTTTCAGCAATGTATCCACCACTGTAAGGCATCTTATACCCAAACTTTTCCATCTCTTTAGAAGGATATTTTGCTTTCAGTATCTGATTAAGATTATTAAGTTCGAGCTGTAATTTTTCTATTTTTTTCGCAATTGATGCTGGCTTTCTTCGCACGCCTTCAGACTGAGCTTTAGCGTACAACTGCTTACTCTCCTGTTCTAATTCACTGAGCATTTTTTGCTTAAGCACAAGTTCAGACTGAAGCCACTCAATATCGTAAACCTCAAAAGCTTTGACCAGATCATCAAGCACAAAATGAACAGCTTGATTTAGATTCTTCCATTTACCACGACGCGCCACCTGCTCTCTTAAAGTGCGATATAAAATTTCCCGTCTTGGATATAAATGCTTGTCGTAACGAGCTTTGACTGCAATGATTGCCTTTGCACTTTTGGCAAGTGTACGGTTCTGAATAAACTCCACCCCACCAAGAATTTGCACATAAGCAATTAAAATATCTGAATATTGCCTTTGGAAAATTTTGGCAGGCAAGTTATTCACCTCAAGTCTTAATGTATTTATCTGCATTAAAAGCTGTGCAATCTGGAATGGCTTGAAAGGGATTGAAACCACATCTCCCATCATTTCTAAATGAAAAGCTGACTGCTCACTCAATGGAAAATCATTCTGCTGCATTCTTTTTATGATTTTTTCTTTTTGATCAATATATGATTGATTCTCCGTTTCTATTAATTCATTATCCAATTCACACTGATAGTAGTAACCAAAGTTTAACCATATATCCTGCTCAAGCTGCTCTAACCTTGATAATTTTTTATCAATCATAATTTATTAAAATACAGATAATTGCATAGCATAATACTACTATATTTCTAGATATGCGTACTGCTCTATTTTAAACATTTTCTAAATTTTATAGTTACCCCATCAATGAACTGATCTAATAGTTTTAACATTATAGGTTGATTTCCAGCCAATATTTAAGGTTAAAAAATTAGTTCTTTTATCTAATTGCGATAATCACAAAAGGATCAAAGATATGGGCTACTTAACATCTAAAGAAATTCGCCACAAACTCAAAAATTGCTCTGCATCTACTTTATGGCGTTACCAACAACCTAATCAAAAAATGTTCGAGCAACCAATGCCTCAACCTATTAAGAAATGCGCTGGCTCTACTAGCCTTTGGGATGAAGAAACGTTTAACGAATGGTTAATCAAATATTTCAATAACAACCAAATGAGTAATCTGTCTAGCTTTTTCCACCATTTTTTATAAGCCTTCGACATCTCTTTTTGATAATCATAATAGTCATATGTCCCCTGTTCCCCAGGCATCACATGACCAACCATCAGTTCCGCAACATCCCTACTTGTAAACGCACTGAAATTTGTCCTTGCTGTACGCCGTAAATCATGCATAGACCAATGATCCATTTCAATTTTATAATTCTTCCTTGCAAATTGCATGAAGTTATAAGGGGTATCTGTTGGCCCACTACGCCCCATTGGCTCTTTGCCATTTTCATGTGGGAAAATGTATTCAGAATTACTCAAATCCATTGCAGACTGAAGCCACGGTTTGATCTCATCAATAATAGGTCGAACAATGTCCCCTTTACTTTCTCCTGTCTTATGATTTTCATACGGTACTGTCCATGTATTTTTACTAAAATCAAAATCTGATTTCCGTGCAAGCCTCAACTCACTATATCGATTACCATAAAACAAACATAACTTGAGAAATAAAACATTCCTTAATGATGTTCTAGACTCATCACAAATTTTAAAAATTAAAGACAACTCATCATCTTGTAATACTCGAACAGTTTTATTTTTCTTAATATTCAAGTCACGCTTTCCAGTGATATGTCTTATGGGATTTTGCTCAATTAATTTTCGATTAATCCCCCAATCCAAACACTGCTTTGTATTCGTAAGAATGCGATCAGTTATCGATGGCGACTGTTTAAATTGCTCTTCTAGTAAATCTAACCACATATGTAATGTGATTTGCTCAGCAGGTATGCTACCTAACTTTGGAAAAACATAAAGTTCAAATGATCTTAAATATTGATCTGCATTCTTTTTATTAGGAATACTATATTTCGCATGCCACTCACGAAATAACGCTTCAAAAGTTATAGCCTCTGTGATCTTGTGAAGCTCTACTTTTTTATGAATACGCGGGTCATGTCCCTTTTCTAAAATTGCTTTCATTTTCTGCAATTCAATACGAGCCTCTTTAAGGCTCATATTTGGATAGGTTCCCAAGTCTAAACGAGCTTGCTTATCGTTATATCGAAAACGCATCTGAAAAGTGAGTTTTCCTTTTTGCGATACACGAACGCTCAATCCATCTTGATCAGACTCTGTATGTATAGCTGAACGTTCACGATCTAGATTCTTCTTAAGCCACGTATCTGTTAAAGGCATTTTACTCCACCTGTGTACATATTTTTTTCAAATAGAAAATTCTAGAAAATGTGTACACACATATGTACACAAACATACTGACTAGACTTGAAATCTATTGAATGGGGTTGAAAGATATACCAGATAAAGAATATCAATATTTTTATATTTTTACAGCACTTACAATGCTTTTATTATTATATTTGAAATAGGTTGAATGGGCTTGAATAGATATCAAATATTTGGGTGGGAAATAATAGCGAACGTACGTCGCTGGGCGACTTGTGCCGCCAGTTCTTGCTTAAAGCTCATGAAATACACCTACTGCTCAATGCACAGCATTCGAGATCAAATTCGATCAATATGAAAAAAATTGGCGATATTGTAGCAGAGTTTCAGGGTGGAGTTCCGTTAGCCATGTTGTCTATCCTGACGCTCAATGAATTAGAGCGCTATTAACGGAATTGTAAGTTTTCTAGTCGTTGTTCATCTACCGGCAAGCCCAGCAAAAAGCCTTGTAACTGTTCACAACCGAGCCGGGTTAAAATTTCTGCTTGCGCTTCTGTTTCAACACCTTCGGCGGTCACCACCAAGCCCAGTTTTATGGCCAGCTGAATAATGCTTTCCAGAATCATTTCTTCTTTGGAGCCGACTGCCAGATTTTTGATAAATTCCCGGTCAATTTTTAACTCATCTACGGCGAAATTCTTTAAATAGAGAAAACTGGAATGCCCTGTACCAAAATCATCAATGGCTAGACGGATGCCCATTTGTCTTAAGCGCTTAAAGCTGCGCATACTCACATCAATATGATGCATGGCAGTCGATTCAGTAATCTCGATCATTAAATGCTGAGGACTGATTTTATATTGTGCAAATAATTTCTCTAAAGTACTAAACAAATGCTTATGCTCAAATTGTACTGCAGACAAATTGACCGCGATAGGGAAAAATTCAGTATGTGTCTGTTGCCATTTTTGAATCTGCTGACAGGCCAGCTCCAATGCACAATAGCCCATTTGAATAATCAGTCCGGTTTTTTCAGCCGCATTGATAAACAGATTCGGGCCGAGCAAACCAAACTGGGGATGGTTCCAGCGAATTAATGCCTCTACCCCACACAAGCTACGGTCTTTGGTCCGAAACTTGGGCTGATAAAACAGCACAAACTGCTGCTCTTCCACGGCTATATATAGGTCATTAATCAGGGTACTCTGGCTCTTGCTTTCATCCTGGTCGGTAGAATAATTAAAGACTGAATAGGTATTGCGCCCCTGATACTTGGAACTCAGCATGGCGGCATCAGCATTGACCAGCAGATCCTGTAAATTCTTGCCGTGTTCCGGATACATGGCAATACCAATACTGCCCGAGATATGAATACTCTTGCCTTCAATCAGGAAACTTTCCTGAATCAGTTCAAGAATCTGTTCTGACATTTTTGCAGCTTTGGCGACTGAAGTATTTTCCAGTACCAGCAGAAATTCATCCCCACCGATTCTGAGCAGCTTGGAATGATGGCCTAATAACAGATGAATCCGCGTGGTCAATTGAATCAGCAACTGATCGCCGACCAGATGGCCAAACACATCATTGACTGCCTTAAAACGATCCAGATCGATATATAAAAAAGCAATTTCATGCTGCTGTTCGGACTGACCTGAAAACAGCAGATTTGCATATTCAGCCAGATACAAACGGTTAGGTAATTTGGTCAGATTGTCCTGAATGGTCTGATTTTCAATTTGTTGATTCGCCCATGCAAGCTGACGGTTGCGTAATCCCACACGCAGTTCGGACACGATGATACAAATCAGCGTTACCAGCAGCAATCCACTCATCAGTATCATGGCCAGAAATAGCTGATCATGTGCCTGAACTAATTCCGGTGACTGTTGCATATGGGCGGCAGTAAAATTGAATGACATCATGCTAATAGAGTGCATGCCAAAGATGCTGAGTGCGATCACACCTAATACGAGAACTGACCGGAAAAATGACCAGGTACTTCTGGTACTTAACCAGAGGATAAACATAGATGCAATGCATATCACCAGAACAGACAGGAGCATCAGGCCCAAATCCATCTCATATTTATTCAGCACAAAACTTGCTGTCAGCCCAATAAAATGGATCAACCATATGAATAGGCCCAATAGCATGGCGGTTAGCATTAAATTGAAGGTTTTAAAGTTTAGCTGTAAAGCGCCTGAAGCAAATTTTTTAATCCGTGCGATGAGATAGCAAGCAACCAATGCAGAAAGAACGGACCCGATGAACAGACCAATATCATGCTGAATATCAATCATAAAAAATGTTCCCCATCGGTGATCATTTTTATTATTCTCTGCACTGATATTTCCATTTTCATCCGATCAAATTTGAACTCAGTAAAATCTCAAGACTGACTATCCATGCAAGCCAATTGGTCTGCAACAACATCAGTCTTAACTAAAATTTAGAATTTATATTTCTTTCTTTTGAAGTTGAGAATTGCCCCAAAAATAAAACTCAACAGAAAAATAAAATACAACTTATATATTAGAAGTGTTTCAAATTTAAGCAAATATTTAGCTTCATTTTTTTAGCTCATTTATTCGATCACCATCACAATTTTTTTCTTTTTATTTAGACAGATGGCACTTCATAGCAAAATTTTATTTGGTCTTTTGTGCAGATTTGCAAAAGAAAAAAATAGCCTGTCGAAACAGGCTATTTTAATGAATGATAAATAATGTTAAATCTTAGGATTTTTTCTGTAATTTGGCATAGTCCAGTAACACATTTGCCGCTTCAATCACAAACGCTTCTTCTTCAGGCAGAGCCGGACGTTCTTTGGCCTTCATCTTGGCACGCGTTTCAATCAAGGCATCCAGTGAAGCCTGATAACTTTCCCAGTTTGGATAAGGTTTCAGACCTGTTGCAGCACGACGAGTGTTTTCTGCGTCCAGCGTTTTTTGCTCCATGGCAATCAACTCAGCTTTACGCTGTTGCAAGTCCAGTACCTGACGTTTCTCTTCTTCGGCTTTCTTCATCACGGCTTTACGCTGTTCTAAATACTTGAACTGAGAATCCAGTGTGACCCGTTGCTGAGAAAGTTTGGCCAATTCAGGGACGTATTTCTGTACAGCCCCTTCACGTTTAAATGGTGCCGTTGGAATGGTATCCCACTGCAGGGCATTTTTGGCCTTACGCTCACCAAACTCCTCGTTATAAATATCGACCAGTTTAATGTCCGGAACGACCCCTTTATTCTGGGTACTGCCACCGGTCACACGGTAGAATTTACGCTGCGTCAATGTCGCCTGACCATGCGCCAGACTATCCAATTGTACTTGTGCTGTACCTTTACCGGTGGTAGTACTGCCAATCACAATCCCGCGTTCATAATCCTGAATCGCAGCAGAGTAAATTTCACTGGCCGATGCAGAGGCAAGATTCACCATCACTGCCAGTGGACCTGCATAGGTTTGTGCGCCGCCATCATCATCCTCAAAGACGCTGACATTGCCATTGCCATCACGGATCTGTACCACTGGACCAGACTTGATTACCTGCCCCAACATACGTGCCACTTCTTCCAGTGAACCGCCCGGGTTATTCCGCAAATCGACAATAATTCCGGCAACATTCTTCGCTGCCAGCTCTTTCAAGGCTTTGTTGGTATCTTCAGACACCGAACGATAATCGGTACCGGCACGGCGTGCGCGATAGTTCAGGTAGAACGACGGAATTTCGATCACACCATATTGATATTTTTTACCGTCACGTTGAATGTCGACTACACGTGTACGTACACCAGCATCTTCTTCCTGAATCACGTCACGGGTAATAGTCACATTACGTGCCTGCCCCATGGCAGCACCCGCACCGAGTAAGCGTAAAGTGACTTTCGTGCCACGTTTACCACGAATCAGACCGACAATTTCATTACTTGGCCAGCCAATGACATCGACCATCTGTTCGCCGTCTTGGGCCACACCAATGATACGATCACCTGATTTCACCTGACCAGATTTGCTGGCCGGACCACCTTCAACGATGGTTTCAATCTTGGTGTAATCTTCATTACCACGTTCCGGACGAATCGATACGCCGACGCCTTCAAGCTGTAAAGTCGTCTGGCGATTCAGCTCCATCGCATCGACAGGCGGGAAGTAATTACTGTGCGGATCATAAGTCAGCATCATCGCGTTCAGTGTCTTGTCAAGCACATCATCGCTCTTGATGCGGCTGAGACGTTCCAGCTGACGGGTATAACGCTTGGTTAAGGTTTGCGCAGGCGTCAGATCTTCAGGACCCGTGAGGTCTTGTCCATTGGCCAATTCCGGATTGGCTTTCAGAGCTTTCTGCTTGGCCAATTCCTCTTCTTTACTGATGGTCAGATTGATCAGCTGAGACACCAGCATTTTTGACCAGTGCGCGCGCTGTTCAGCTTCAGTTTTAAAGAACGGTGCTTTTTCACGATCCGTTTCGATATAAACATTTGGCTGATTCAGATTCTGCGGTTTTTTCAGCTCATTCAACATGTAGGTGTAGAACTGGTGCAATCGCTGTTGATATTGCGCATGCATTTCATAAGGACCAGACAAATTGCCGGCTTTCAGATTGGCACCAAAATTGGCACCATAGCGTTTCTTATAGTTTTCAACTTCTGGAGCCAGAAACAGACTGTGCTCCGGATCAAGACTATCAATATAGAAATCAAAAATACGCTGCGAAGTTTGGGCATCCAGACGCATATTTAAATAGTGCTGACGGTCAACCAGGGTTGCCAGCTGACGTGACACCAGCGCCTGCTCTTGAGATGGCTGAATTGCTTTACTGACCACTTCATTACTATTGGCCGCAATCGCATCATTCACTACATGGGTAAAAAAGAATCCACCTGTCGCAATCGCAACTGCGCAAGCTATAGTTTGAAATTTCATAAATAATTCGTACTTCCTTGGCCTAGAGACCAATGTGACCGTGTTGCTTTTCGACCAGAATTTAACGTATTCAGCATCTTAAACAACTTAATATGTTTATGTCGTGTAGTTTTATCATATTCTGTGCTGACAAAGTGTAGCAAATCATTGCAGAATTCAGGTATTGTTTTCTCCGAAAAACTCTAAAACGGATTCCGCATATGATTGGCGCATTGATGCTCGACATCGCAGGCACAACCCTCACTCAAGAAGATATTGAACTATTAAGTGCGCCGCAAGTCGGTGGAGTGATTTTATTTGGTCGCAATATCGAATCTCCCGCCCAAGTCCGTGCTTTGACCGATCATATGCGTCAGGTGCGTCCTGATATTTTAATTGCAGTGGATCAGGAAGGCGGTCGTGTACAGCGTTTAAGACAAGGCTTTACCCTGCTGCCTGCCATGGGGAAATTTGGCGAACTTTATACGAGCGATCCACAGCGTGCCCTTGAACTGGCTGAAAAATGCGGCTGGCTGATGGCGACTGAAGTACTGGCTGTCGGAATTGATTTCAGCTTTGCACCGGTACTGGACCTGAATGACATCAGTGATGTGATCGGTGATCGTAGCTTTGCCCAAAATATTCAGGACATTATTCCACTCGCCAGCGCATTTCTAAAAGGTATGAAACGTGCCGGTATGGCTTCAACTGGTAAACATTTCCCCGGTCATGGCTCTGTTAAAGCAGACTCGCATGTTGCTGCAGCAATTGATACGCGCTCCTATGCAGAGATTCAGCAAAAAGATATGCAAACATTTATCCAGTTACAACCACAACTGGATGCGCTAATGCCGGCTCATGTCATCTATAGCCAGGTTGATCCTAATCCGGCAGGCTTCTCGGAATTCTGGATTCAGAAGGTTTTACGTCAGGAGCTGGGCTTTGACGGCGTCTTGTTCTCGGATGATTTAAGCATGCAGGCCGCATGTGTCGCAGGCGGTGCCGATGCCCGAATTCAGGCCGCACTCAAAGCTGGTTGTGATATGGGTCTGGTCTGTAATGATCGTGCGGCACAATGTATCGCACTGGAAGGAATTGAAGATCTGCCCCTCCCGAACCAGCAACGCCTGGAACGCATGCGCGGCAACATCCCGAACATCCAGATTGGTGATGAACTGGATCTGGGTGAAGAATGGCGCGAGATCCGTGATGAAATACTGGCATTTAAACAGCAATCCAGCTAAAACTTTTTAAATCCAATCAATATAAAAAAGGGACACGACAAGGTGTTCCTTTTTAATTATAGTAATGAAAAGGTTACACTATTATTCAATCAACTTAAAAATAACAATAAGGTCAGAACAAATATGACAGACTCACTTTCGCAACATCGCCATATTTCTTTTACGGCGCACTATACCGGCTATATCTGGTATCAAATGGGAATCTCACATCCAGCCTTTGCTACATCCAAAGGCAAGTTTCTGGCCAAACTGCTTCATCCACTTGAATCCTGGGCAGAACGCCATGTCGGCGGTAGCATGCGGACTACACTTAAGCAGCGCCATCAGATGATTGATGAGCATTTGTGTCAACTAATTGAGCAACACCCACAACTTCAGGTTCTTGAAATTGCCTGCGGACTATCTCCACGCAGCTGGAATTTCAGACAGAAATTTCCAGAGATTAATTATCGTGAACTGGATCTGCCCGATATGGCCAAAATCAAAACGCAGGCTTTACAGCAAATTGATCAGCATGCACCTGAAGTCCTGACTGCCGATATTTTTAGTGAAGAGCTGGACTGTATTTTTCAGATGTTTGACCGCAGCCAGCCCTTAGTGGTCATTAGTGAAGGACTGATTAATTATTTCGATCAACAGATGTTACGCATTCTGATGCAGGGTATTACAGAAAATGCGCAGTATTTCCCGGCAGTTCATTATCTTAGCGATATTTACCCCGAACCAGTGAAAAATAAACTGGCAAACTTTATCTGGAGTAGTAGCCGTCTGCTTAAATTCATGTCTCGCAGTGCGTTTACCTTTCATTTTAAATCCCCCCAAGAACTGCAGCACTTTTTTCAAGATGCAGGATTTGACCAGGTTGAGGTACAACAACCCCAACGTTATTTTGCCGAGCCTCATCAGCCAAACCCGACTCATGAACAGGATGAACATTTAGGTGATCTGGTCTGGATGATTCATGCCGTGAAAAAAAACAGCGTTTAAGTACGCTGTTTTTTAATGCTGCTGTTTTTTAAATTGCTGCATCAAATACTTCAGTTTGTGACAGTACTTTTTGCATTTGTACAAAGCGTAATAAGCGTTCTGCGACTTCAAAACTGCCATGTTTGAATAAAGCACGCAGCTGAGTATCATCCTGTTCAAAGATCAGGCACTCAATCTGAAATTCCCCAACTTCATCTTCCAGATGCAAGGCCAGATCACGTGGATAAGCTGTTGCGCATACTGCCTGTTCTACATCTAACTCCAGCAATACCCCAAAGAAATTCATGTCCACGATCTCTGCTTTTAAAATGAGATCAGAATGACGATGACTGAGGAAACGCTGTGAATCTTGCACCTGAATCCGCTCTTCACCGCGACGTTCAAGCTGCTGTATCTGCTCAGGGCTAAACGGAATAATTCCCGGCAACTGATCGACCGGTTCATCACGTAAGAAGGTTGCAAACAGATGCATGGTTTCTTTACGACGTTGTAACTGCGGTACATGATCGGCGCCTGCAATTTGTACATACTGCATATTCGGACATTGCAGGGCAAAATTGGCATTCTCATGTGGCAAGGTAAAACTGTCATATTGCCCACATGCCACCAGCACTTTGCACTGTGGAATCGGCACATTGGTCAGACGCAATAAACGGTTGCAATTGATATCATAACGATCCTGTTCGGTGGCCGTAAATTCCGCCATCTGTTTAAAGAACAAACGCTTTGCAGTCGGTGACATCCGGGTTTCTGTTAAACGTGCATGATTCACCAGGTACAAAATGACGGCCTGACCAAATTCATCCATACGCTGTTCTTTCATTAGATGCAAAGACTCTTCCAGCAGCATCCGCCAGCTTTTACGGGTTTTCTGCATCACACCCATCAGGATCATCCGATCGACCAGTTCAGGACGCTGATCTGCCAAACAGGAAGCCACCACTGAACCCAAGGACATACCTAGAATTGCCACTTGCGGCAGCTGCATCTGTTCCAGCCAGCGCCCCAGCATCGCAGCAAGGTCTTCAAGCTCCAGTGTTCCGGCAGACAGCCCCGTATCGACATTACTAATCTGCTGGTTGGCCCCCATGGACGGCAGATCTATCAAAATGATGGGACCTGCATCAAAAAGCTGTTCTACACAGTATTTGTAGGAATTAAAATTCTGGAAAGCTCCCCCAACAATCACCATGGGTCTTAAATGCAAGGTATCCGGACGGGCGATCGCCATATATTCGATTTTCCAGCCATCCATCCAGGTGGTACGTGGCGGCTGCTTAAAACTGTGCTTATCATAAAGATCAAAAAAACCATCGTGGCTATGTTGTTCCAATACATGGGCGTCCATGTGGATAATGGAATTCATATTCCTTTTCCTCCGTCCTTGCCTTATTTTTATTGTGCAAGTCATGCTTAACAGATCTTATATTTCAGGCGCATTCCGGTGTGCCTGAACACGCATCCTGCTCTTTAATAATTATAAATGACATCAATGTCGCGTGTTTCATTCTATACAGAGCTGCTTTTCACAAGCAACCGCTTCAGTGACCACTTATCTGCTTTTAAACAGAAAACAATTTCAAAATGTTTAGAAGTCAGCGAAAACGGATGATTTTTAACAGATGGGCTTCATTGTGCAGCAGCAGGCTGTTAATATCGAAATGAAATTTCTAAGTGATCAAACCGCTATGCAAGAGTCTATTGAACAATACATGCAAACGGTAGGACAGCAGGCACGCCAAGCGTCTCGCATTTTGGCTCGCGCGTCCACCCAAACTAAAAATAATGCGTTATCCGCTATTTATACGGCTTTGGAAAATAGCCAAACTGCTATTTTGGCTGCTAACCAGAAAGATATGACCAAGGCGCATAACAACAATCTGGACCCTGCCCTGCTTGATCGCTTAGAACTCAACCCCGCGCGCTTTAAAGGTATGTTACAGGGCCTGAAAGATGTCATTGGTCTGAAAGATCCAATCGGTGAAATTAGTGATATGGCTTATCGCCCATCCGGGATTCAACTGGGCAAGATGCGTGTGCCTTTGGGTGTGGTCGGCATGATCTACGAGTCACGTCCTAACGTCACGTTGGAGGCGGCATCACTCGCGCTCAAATCAGGCAATGCCATTATTTTACGGGGCGGCTCAGAAGCTCTGGAATCGAATCAGGCAATTGCAGTCGCGATTCAGCATGGCCTGAAAGTCGCTGGCTTGCCTGAGGCTGCCGTACAGGTCGTGAATACGACTGACCGCGCTGCAGTGGGCCAGTTGATTACCATGACCGAATATGTGGATGTGATTGTGCCTCGTGGCGGCAAGAGCCTAATCGAACGAATTACCGAGGAAGCACGCGTACCGGTCATTAAACATTTAGATGGCAACTGTCATGTCTATGTGGAAGCTCAAGCGGACTTGTTGAAAGCATTGCCTATTGCGCTCAATGCCAAAACCCATCGCTATGGTGTATGTAATGCCATGGAAACCCTGCTGGTCGATGAAAAAGTCGCTGAAGAATTCTTGCCACGCATCGCAGAGCTTTACCAAGAGAAAAAAGTCGAACTTCGTGGTTGTCGGGAAACCCAGCGTATTCTTGGAGATGCAGTCATTACGGCCACTGAAGAAGACTGGTATACCGAGTATCTGGGCCCGATTCTGGCGATCAAAGTCGTTTCTGGTATAGAAGAAGCCATTGAGCACATCAACAAATATGGCTCGCATCATACCGATTCCATTATTACTGAAAACTACAGTCTGGCTCGCGAATTTCTGGCGGGTGTAGATTCAAGTTCGGTCATGATCAATGCCTCTACTCGTTTTGCAGATGGTTTTGAATATGGCTTAGGCGCAGAAATCGGGATTTCAACCGATAAAATCCATGCTCGTGGCCCAGTTGGTCTTGAAGGCCTGACGTCGCAGAAATGGATTGTCTTTGGTGATGGTCAGATTCGCCAATAAGTATTCAGATCGCTCATTTAAAACAGCCTCATAAATGAGGCTGTTTTTTATGGACAGAAAAATTGACACTGAAATAGATGGATTAGAACCTTCCGGTCATTTTATTGATGAATCTCTTTATAGAATTGTATGTAAAAACAATATTTGCCTTTTCAGGCGCTAAACTAAAGAATTAATCTGTTCTAAAATTAAATTTAAGCAGAGTTTAGTATTCTTATTGATTATATTTTCAGCATCATTTTATTTATAAATGAAAACTATGAACTGATAAATTTTAGTTATTATTGTTAAATCGGTCGATAATGCTTAAGTCTAATCTGCTAAAGTCTATCTAGGACAGAAAAAAAACAAATGTTAAAACATATTCATTGATCTGGATTGCTGCTTCATTGCCCGCAATTGGGTCAAGCAAATGGACGAGAATTTTAATTAAAAATTGGGTAATCAATCGTGTCTAAATCAGTATTAGTTATTAATTGTGGCTCTTCTTCAATCAAGTTTGCATTACTTCTTGAGGAGCAGAATTTCCGTATTCATGGTTTAGCTGAGAACTTAGGCACAGAGAATGCTCGCATTAAAGGTGTGACGGTTGGCAATGAGCCGGTCGATATCCATATTCCATTTGCTGACCACAAAAAAGCACTTGAAGTGGGTCTTGAACGTCTGGCCAACTACCGTCCGGACGCGATCGGTCACCGTGTCGTACATGGTGGCAGCCTGACCAAGGCTGAACTGATCAATGACGAGATTATTGAAAAAATTCGTGAAGCAACGCCGCTTGCGCCATTACACAATCCGGCACACTTAATTGGTATTGAAGCAACCAAACGCTTATTCCCGGAATTACCACAAGTTGCAGTATTTGATACTGCCTTCCATCAAACCATGCCAGCGCATGCTTATCGTTATGCCCTGCCGAAATTTTTATATACTGCTCATGGTGTGCGTCGCTATGGCTTCCACGGGACTAGTCATGCCTATGTTTCAGAACGTGGTTCTGAACTGGCAGGTAGTTTCAAACAAGGTGGCTGGTTAACTGCGCATTTAGGTAATGGTAGCTCGACCTGTGCCGTTTGGAATGGGCAAAGTGTAGATACTTCAATGGGCTTAACTCCGCTTGAAGGCATTGTTATGGGCACACGCAGTGGTGATGTCGATCCAAGCCTGCATAGTTTCTTGGCGAAAAACCTGGGTTGGGACATTTATAAAATTGACAAGATGCTGAATAGCCAAAGTGGTCTTTTGGGTCTGTCTGACCTGTCGAATGACATGCGTACCCTGATTGAAGCTTCAGAACAAGGCAATGAAGATGCCGCACTGGCGATTGAAGTATTCTGCTACCGTTTAGCTAAATCTCTGGCAGCGTTGAGCTGTGGTCTGCCACGTCTTAATGGTCTGTTCTTCACTGGCGGCATTGGCGAAAACTCAGCGTATATCCGCGAAAAAACCATGACTTACCTGCCTCATTTCGGTTTCAGTCTGGATAAAAATGCCAATAATGAGCTGAAACGCGGTACCGAAGGCCGAATTGATTCAGGTACAGGCCCACAAATCTGGGTAGTGCCAACAGATGAAGAAGGCCGTATTGCCCGGGAAGTTCAAAGTGTGATTGAACTTGAAGTGGAGCGCAATACTGCAAAAAAGTCTAAAGCTGAGGTAACGCCTGCATAAGCAGGCTTAGCCACTTTTTAACTGATTTTTATTATTCTGCGACTGACATAACTTATGAAAACAATTTTATTGGTTCCCACTGGGGAAGGCGTAGGCTTAACTTCTGCATGTTTGGGCCTGATTTATGCACTGGAATGCCAAGGGGTAAAAGCTGGTTTCCTGAAACCTTTTGCCCAGGAATTGAATGAAATCGAAGACCGAACCACGGCTTTGTATCGTCATATTTCTCAAAGTGAAACTGTTGAACCCATCCGTTATAGCAAAGTCTTGCAGCAGATCAATCTGGGTGAACAGGATGAATTGCTTGAAGAAGCGGTACGTCTGCATCGTCAAATCGCCAAACAGCATGACCTGATTATTGTCGAAGGTCTGCTGCCAAATACTCAGGACAGTTTTGCCGATGATTTGAATGCTTCACTGGCACAAGCACTGGATGCCAAAGTTATTGTCGTCAGCAATGCCAATATTCAGCAGCCAAGCCAAACCGCAGATAAAGTTGAACATCAGCTGCGTAATTTTGGTGGCGCCAGCTCTACCCGTCTGGCAGGTATCATGTTGATGCGCACCAAGGGTCTACCTGAAGAATCTGCGCAGATTCCTGTCACGCTGAATCCGGATTTACGCCT
>SPVA01000021.1 GCA_013530545.1 Acinetobacter lwoffii | reverse complement strand
ACGACACAAACGGACAAATCGTTTAAGTTGTTTTCAATTGCAAGTTGACGGATTTTGATCGCAGCAGAAAGACCCGCAGGGCCTGCGCCTACGATGACGACGTCAAACTCCATCGATTCACGTTCGATGTGTTCCATGTAGGACTCCTCATATTACTATTCGGTGGCAACCATAATCATATGATTGGGTGCTGCCATAAGTGTTCTTGGTTCCTAGACACAAAAATGCTGGTGTCTTTGATAATCTGGGCTAGTATAGTTTTAAAGCCGGTTTTAGCCAATTGGCTGAAACATATTATTTTTCCGTCATTAAGGTCTTCTTTTATGGATAAGCCAGTACCCAGCACAAATCCGACGAAAAAAGTAACTTATCCCGATGATAAAAATTTAATGGATATCGCACAATACTTAAAAGATGCACAGGGCAGTCACAAAAGGTCAATACCCCCTTTGGAGCAATGGCAGCCAAAGCATTGTGGCACAATGGATCTCAAGGTTTTAGCCAACGGCGAATGGTGGCACGAAGGTCAATTGATCAAGCGTCAGCCGATGATTGACCTGTTTGCAACGGTGCTCTGGAAAGAAAACGATAAATTCTATCTAAAAACACCAGTAGAAATGATTGAAATCGAAGTTGAAGATGAACCTTTATTTGTCAATCAGGTCGATCAGGTTGAGATCAATGGAGTGACTTATCTGCAACTGGGCACAACCACGCAAGACCTGATTATTGTCGATGCTGAACATCCAATCTTTATGCGTGAATACAAAGGTGAGTTGCGGCCTTATGTGCATGTGCGTTTTGGGATTAATGCCCTGATTCAGCGTGCGGCATTTTTACATCTGGTCGAGATGGGAGAGCTTGATGAAAATCCGGCAGGCGAAACCGTTTTAAGTTTGAAAAGTGGTGATTTAGACTTGCATTTGAGCACCTGAGGTTTAAGCTTGATCGCTAGAAATTTCAAACAAGCTACCTGCAACGTTATGAGCGCTATTCAACCAATTTCCCAGTTATTAGACCCGATGCCCAATGCCACGGCAGATGCGCCTATTGGCATTTTTGACTCAGGCGTAGGCGGCTTGTCAGTCGCCCTGGAAATTGCCCGCCATTTGCCTAATGAACGCTTTGTTTATTATGCGGATACTGCGCATGTGCCTTATGGCCCGAGAGATGATCAGGAAATTCGTGCCTTGACGGCTCAGGCGATTGAATGGCTTTATCGTCAAGGTTGTAAAGTTGCGGTGGTGGCTTGTAATACCGCTTCCGCTTTTAGTCTGGATTATTTGCGTGACTATTATGGTGAAAACTTTCCGATTATCGGTTTAGTACCCGCGCTTAAACCGGCGGTTCTGAATACCCAGTCGAAAACGGTGGCGGTATTGGCCACGCCCGCGACCTTCCGCGGCCAGCTGATTAAAGATGTCATTTCCCGTTTTGCTGAACCGGCTCAAGTCACAGTCCTGCCTGTGACCAGTCTGGATCTGGTGCCTTTTGTTGAGGCTGGAGAGCAGATGAGTGCAGCCTGTTTGCAGACATTAAAAGAGATTTTACAACCAGTTGTAGATCAGGGCGCTGATTATTTAGTATTAGGATGTACACATTACCCCTTCCTAAAATCGTCAATTCAGTATATTTTTGGTCAAAAGCTGACATTAATTGACTCAGGATTCGCGGTTGCAAGACAAACGGCCCGAATTTTAATTAAAAATGGGTTATTATTTGAGCATGAGTCTAAAGAAAGCGTGAAAATTGAATTGGTGGTGAGTGGGCAGAATGCTGAACAGCTCCGACCGATTTTGCAGCACCTGATTCCGGCCGATTTAAAATGGCAGGTCAGTAATATGAGTGCAGTTTAAAACTCATTTTTATAATTTAAAAAGAAAGATATTTTGATTCTGGGGTGGCCATATTGGGTAAAGAAGCATGTGATGATGCATTTTTTACGCAAATGTACAGGAGAAGAGGATAGCCCATGCTGGATAAACGGTACCAAGTGTTCATCTCAACCTCGGGGGCAGAAATGCAACCGGAGCGTATCATTCTGTCTCAAACACTGGTAGGAATGGGGTTTTTCTCGTGGGGACTGGAACAGCGTACACCGCTGAATACTGCATTTGCACGCCGCCAGATTGATGACTGTGATTATGTCGTGATTCTGCTGGGAAGCCAGTATGGGGAGCAGTCGGTATCGGGTGTCGGCTATATGCATCTCGAATATATTTATGCAGTGACCAAGCAAAAACCGATTATTGTGTTTATGCATGATGATCCGGCATCACGTGAAAGTGCATTGCATGATGCCAAACCGGAATTACAGGAAAAATTCAAGGAATTCCGTCAACTGTTACAGCAGGAAGTCGATCAGGTTTTTACTTACCGCAGCCTGCGCGATCTGGAAATGGCAGTGCGTTTTAACATGCCACAAATGCTGGAGCGCTATCCGGTGACCGGCTGGGTGCGTCCGCAAAACACCCAGGCGCTGCATGACGAGATTGACCAGCTTAAAGCTAAAGTGGCGCAACTGGAACGCGATGGCGGAACTGCAGAAGTCGATCCATTCCTGAGCCTGCCCAAAGTGGCGATGCATGAAATTTTTTCTTTTGAATACCGGATGCATGCTTATCAGGATGGTAATTTTAAAGAAATCAAAGTCCATAAAAAACTGACTTGGGCACAATTGTTGGCGTTATTGGGTTCAACTTTTGTCAATCCGACCCCTGAAGAGTTTTTCTCGAAGCGCATGAATGAATATCTGAATGAAACCGGTCTGCAGGATGCACGGGTGCAGATGCCGCGTGCGCATGCTGTCGCGCGTGCCCAGATGAATATTCGTGCCTTGCATAGTTTAAAAATTCAAATGCGCCAGAATGACTGGATTGTGCCATCCGGTCGTGATGACCGACAGCGCATGCTGTGGCAGATCACGCCAAAAGCGCAAAAGTTGCTGGACAGCAGCTTGCTGGATTTAGATCGCACTTTTCAATATAAGTCAGCGTATTAATCCATAGAGAGAATAAATAAAAAGCTGTTAAAGTACAGGGGTTGATATCCTGACGGACGAACTGAATGTATTCTCCTGCTAAAGCGAAAGTGACGATTATATTGGCAAACTTGGGCACACCAGATGAGCCTACGATTCCAGCGGTACGCCGTTTCCTCAAGCAGTTTTTATCTGATCAGCGTGTGATTGAAATTCCCAAACCGATCTGGCAAATCATTCTGCGCTTATTCATTTTGCCTTTCCGTCCAAAGCGGGTATCACAGGCCTATGCGCAAGTATGGGGACAGGATTCGCCGATGCGTGAAATTCTGTTTGAGCAGGTCGCAGCAGTCAAGACGCATCTCACCCAGCTTTATCCGCAGTTTGAACTGAATGTGGTACCTGCAATGACCTACGGCAATCCGAATATTCAGGATGTCTTGGCACAGGTCTCAGCGCAGCCACAGGAACACATGATTCTATTTCCCTTGTTTCCACAATATTCTGCCACTTCGACCGCACCTCTATACGATGCAGTGGCGAAATGGGTGGTGAAACAGCGCAATTTACCCGGTTTGACAGTGATCCGGGATTATTATCAACATCCTTTATTTATCCAGTCGCTGGCTCAAAGTGTACGTGATTATCAGACAATTCATGGTCAACCAGAGAAATTGTTGATGTCTTTCCACGGCATTCCACAGCCATATGCCGATAAAGGCGATCCTTATGCCGACCGTTGTCGCATCACGGGTAAATTGGTGGCGGAAGTACTAGGTTTAAATGAAGATCAATACGCGATCAGCTTCCAGTCGCGGTTTGGTAAACAGGAGTGGATCAAGCCCTATACCGATGTTTTACTTGAAGATTGGGCGAAGCAGGGGGTGAAATCCATTCAGGTGATGAGTCCTGCATTTTCTGCGGACTGTCTGGAAACGCTTGAAGAGCTGGCAATCGAAAATGCCGAGACTTTTAAAGCAATAGGCGGAGAAAGCTATAGCTATATTCCGGCATTAAATAGCCGTGAAGATCATTTGCGATTGCTCAACAGTCTACTACAGGCTAATCTGGATGCATTGACACAGATACTTGCCCATTAACTTGCCCGAGGTTTTTCACCCCATGTTACAAGTCAAAATTGTTCCAGTTACTGCATTTCAGCAAAACTGTTCCATCGTTTGGGATGCGGACACTAAAGAAGCCATTTTGATTGATGCAGGGGGCGAACCTGAAAAACTGAAAGCTGAAGTTGAAGCGCTGGGTTTAACGGTTAAAGCCTTGTGGCTCACTCATGGCCATCTGGATCATGCGGGTGCGGTGGGTGCATTAAAAAAGGCTTGGAATGTACCGGTGATTGGACCACATAAAGAAGATGCCTTCTGGCTCGACATGATTCAGGAAGTGTCTGCACGTTATGGCTTCCCGATTCCGGAAAAAGTCGAAGTGACCCAGTGGCTGGAAGGTGGTGAAGTACTCAAACTCGGCAATGAAGAGTTCGAAGTGCGTTTTGCTCCAGGCCATACGCCAGGTCACGTGATGTTCTATAACAAAAATTATGCCTTGTTATGGACAGGTGATGTATTGTTCAAAGGCTCGATTGGCCGCACTGATTTCCCGCGTGGCAATCATCAACAGCTCTTAGATTCAATTCAGCGTGAATGTTTCAGCCTGCCAGATGAAACCCAATTTATTTCAGGACATGGACCGGTCAGCACCATTGGTTTTGAAAAGCAGCATAATCCTTTTGTTGCAAGCCAAGCGGGTTAAAAGCGTAAATAAAAGACCAACATAGTTTGGTCTTTTATCTTTATTCTGAAAAGGGATTATTGCGAAGTTGTCGCGTTTGCATGTGTATGAGCCAAGCGGCAAAAGCAAAAAGCACACCCAATACAATAAATAAACTATCTTGTTGGAAAATGCCGACTCCCAACGAAAGAAGTGCGAGTAGACCAACCCCAATTAATATGACTCTTAAAATAATATAACCCATATTATTGCTCTAAAAATAATGTGAAAATTTAGAGTAGAACAATAATACTAAGGCTTTATGAAAGATGTTAATTCGTGTTGCTTTATCTAAGTAATTTTATAAAATTCATATGATTTATTCACTTAATTTCGACAAGATTGTACTTTCGGACATAAGTCTCGACAGGTAAGACATTTTATTCTTCGCTGTTGTCGGCTTGTGGTGCATCCTGGGTAGGCAAACTATATTCCTCATTGGCCCAGGCACCCAGATCAATCATCTTGCAACGTTCTGAACAAAAAGGACGGTAATCATTATCTTCCCAAGTGGCCAGCTTGCCACAGCGTGGACAGTTTAAAGTGGTAGGCATGGGACGACTCCAAAGAAAAATAAAGGTTCGATTAGGCAAATATAGCCGCACTTGTTAGACTTATGCGGTTTTTATTAGTTTGATCTGATTATGCCGATTCGTCAATTTCAAGCACAGCGTATGCATGCGCCCCGTGATTTTCAAAGCATCAGTCCTGAACCGGTCTGCGTTGAAGTGGGAGCGGGTAAAGGTAAACATGCCTTGTTATTCAGCAAGAACAATCCCGACACTCAACTCATTGCGATAGAACGTACCCGGGAAAAATTTCTGGCGATGCAAAAACAGCATGCGGTTGAAGGTCAGACCAATTTACAGACCGTTCATGCCGATGCTTTACCGTGGATCGTGCATGCACTGTATCCGCAGCAGGTAGAACAATTCTTTATTTTATATCCGAATCCTGAACCGCATAATCCGGCGCAGCGCTGGGTCAATATGCCATTTTTTGAGTTTCTGCTTTCCCGCCTGAAAACCGGTGGAACGATTACTTTGGCCAGTAATATTCCTGCCTATATCGAAGAAGCAGAAATACAGGTGCAAGAGCTCTGGAAGCTACCTTTTGTCAAAGAAGTGATTGCTGCAGATTCGGCGCGTACCCATTTTGAAATTAAATATCTGGAGCGCGGTGAACTATGCCAGCAACTGATCATCAGCAAGCCTGAAAGTTATGTGACACGTTTTGATGATTTCCAGCCTTTGCAAGGACAGAATGCCACCATAGCGGAATAAGCAGATGATCAAACGCATTGCTATTGTGGGTGCAGGCCCCGCAGGCTTAATGGCAGCAGAAGTGCTCAGTCAGTTTGATTATGAGCTGCATGTCTATGAGCAGAAACCGTCTGCTGCGCGTAAATTCCTGATGGCAGGCAAAACCGGTCTGAATATTTCCCATGCCGAGCCTGTGCCAAAGTTTCTACAACGTTATGATCAGGTGGAGTGGTTGTCTCCCTGGATCAAACGCTGGGATTCGCTCTGGATTCAAGACTGGATGAAACAGCTCGGTATAGAACCTTATATCGGTTCGTCTGGCCGGGTATTCCCGACTGAAATGAAAGCCGCGCCCTTGTTGCGTGCCTGGCTCAAGCGTTTGGCCAATGATGGCGTTCAGTTTCATTACCGGCATAAAGTCAGCCAGTTGCAGCAGCAACAGCTTGAGCTGCGTGATCTGAAAAATAATGAACATCGTACTGAATATTTTGATGCCATTATTCTGGCTTGTGGTGCAGTGTCTTGGTCAGCGTTGGGTAGTGATGGTGCATGGCAAGCCTGGTTAAAGCCGGATGAAATTGAGCCTTTCCAGGCCAGTAATGCCGGAGTGGAATATCCCTGGTCTCGATTTATGCAGCCAGTCTTTGGTCAGCCGCTGAAACGTGTTGCAGCATGGTTAGGGCAAGGTGAAAAGACCGTTGGCGATATCGTAATTAGCCATTACGGTCTGGAAAGTGGCCTGATCTATAAGCAGGGTCGGGGTTTACGCGAGCAACTAAAACAGGGGCAGCCGATGCAGCTGCATCTGGACCTCTTCCCAAATCAAAGCATGGAACAGCTTGCGCAAAAATTACAGCCAAGTAAGAAGCAGTCTTTAACCAATGTCTGGCGTAAAGCTGGATTGGACGGTGCCAAGGCGGCCTTAGTACGGGAATTGGTAGCCAAAGCGGTATGGCAAGATGCTGCTGAATTAGCCAAAAAAATTAAACATTTGACCCTTCCACTCACAGGTTTCCGCCCGATTGAAGAGGCGATTAGCTGTGCAGGTGGTGTCAAGCGTGAAGTGTTGTCAGAACAGCTACAATTGAAATCTAACCCACATGTATTTCTTTGCGGAGAAATGCTGGACTGGGATGCACCGACCGGCGGTTATCTACTGACCGCCTGTTTTGCCACAGGGCGTGCAGCGGGTGAAGGTGTGCATCAGTTTCTGGAAGGTGTGCATCAGTTTCTGATAGCAGATTAAGTCATTTCTGGCGCTTATGCTGAGATTCAGACTCAGCAGAATAGGTCTTGCTCATCCACGCTGTTTTTAAGCTGCCAGCTCAGCTTAGATTATTTTTGTATTTGATCTAAGCTGTGTGCCATTCTCGCATCCTAGACTATTCCTTCACTTGCCGGGAAGCGGGTTCTTTCTTGGCGAGATCCGGATATTGCGAACGCCAGCGTTCCAGCTGTTCTTGGGCGTGTAGATATTTCCCTAGACCTTTGACATTCTCACTGGCTTCATTTACGGGCGCAGCTTGAGTCTTCGGAGTATTGAGTAATTGGTTCTGATGTTCCCAGTATTGGTACATCAAGCCCTGAATATAACGGCCCTGTTAGCCTTCAACATATTCAATGCTGACTGGACATGATCACGCTGACGTTGCTGGACAAATTCTTCTGTCATATTTTCATCATCGCGCATGCTGTTTAATTCTTTTTCCAAGTCGCTGCTCATTTCCTGAAAGCGCTGTTCATAATCCGTCAATGCAGCAATATCATGCGGATCATCAGCAGTTTTAGGGAAGTCTTTCAGTGGCTCGGTTTTCAGTTCCTGCATGACTTGATCTGAAGCCGTATTATCTGTTGTCGCTTCATTCGGAGTTTCGGTCGTTTTCTGGTCACATGCCATCAGCAGCATGGCCGCAGCGAACAACAGCGTTCGTGTCATTCCTGGTATTTTATGCATGATCGCCTCCTGTTTTTAATTACTTTTCTTGAACACATAGATATGGGTGACATAAGGAAAATCGATCATTTCCTCTGCGCTTTTGGCTGTATATTGCTGGATGATCTGTTCAAATTGTTGTTTTAACTGTGCCTGCTGCTGTTCAGGCATGGCTGCAATAAAACTAGTCGAGAGCAGCCGCTTGGATACCACCTGCTCGACACTGCCATGCTGTTGCTGGGTCATTGTGGTTTCTGCATAGGGCTGAAATAGCGTTTGCTGTACAAAGACCTCGCGCCAGGTGCCGCTATGATAGCGCGGCGTATCGCCTTCCAAGGGGGCAATACAATCGGCCAAGGCCTGAACCCAGTCGATCCGAGTATCGCGCTGATTCCAAATTAACACCAGATAACCCTGCGGTTTGAGTACCCGATCTAATTCTTGTAAGGTAGCAGAATCGGCAAACCAGTGAAATGACTGTGCACAAAATACCGCATTCAGGCTATGATCAGGCAGGGGAAGTTGATGGCTAACGCCTTCAATTGCATGAATGTCCGGATGCGCCTGTTTTAATTGAGCCAGCATTTCCGGGACAGGATCAATTGCGATAATGTGCTTACTGAGCGGGCGTAAATAGGGGATAAACTTGCCGGTGCCGCTGCCCAAATCCAGAAGATGCGCATCTACAGGCAAAGCCAGCGTTTCACTCAGCCATTGGCTGATTTCTGCCGGATAGTCGGGACGCACTTGCTGATAGAGCTCAGCCGACGCACTAAAACCCCGTTTTGCTGCAGGATGTAATGATTGTGTCATATTTTGCGCTTTTTAATCTTTTTGATCGATATAAAATAGCATATTCACTTTTTTGACAGCGTTCATTGACTGAATTGTTGTGGAAGGGTTCGATTTACCAGCACGGGAAAGTTATGGACAAGCAGATTGTTTTTGAAGATGAACATATACGCGCGATTTTTATGCCGGGCTCCTCTTCAGAACTGATTTTTTCATTTGGCGATTTGATTACCCGTGCCAAGGGCCTCAACATCAATGCAGAAAAGTCACTGGCGAAATTCGAGTTTAATGTACTTGGTATTATGCCCAAGCATAAATCCTGGTTTCCACAAGGTTCCATGTGGAACATGTTGCAAGCCATCGCAGATCTGATTGAGCCGTTTCAGCAGCGTATTGCCTATGGCGGTTCGATGGGCGGCTATGCTGCGATCAAGTATTCCCGTGCCTTGGGCGTACAACGGGTGGTGGCGATGGTGCCGCAATACTCGATTGATCCGGAAGATGTACACGATGCCCGCTATAACATGTTCTATCAGCCAGAGCTGAATGCCAATATGCGGGTTGCGGCCGAAGATATCGACAACGCTTGTGAATATATTATTGTGTATGATCCCTACTGTGCCGAAGATCGTGCCCATTATCTGAAATTAGAGGCACTAATCCCACATCATCATGTGCTGCATTTGCCTTTTACCGGCCATGATGCGATCGCAGTTTTGGCCAGTTCCGAATTGCTCTATGACTTTTTGGTACATGACTATGAGCCGAGTTATTTCTACCAGAAAATGCGTCGGGTCAAGAAAAACAGCAAGTTCTATTATCGTAAGGTGATTGAAAATGTCTTGCCACGACACCGCATGGCTTTGGGGCACATTCTGAAAAATAACGATCTGCAACTGGATAACCAGTTTTTTGATGCCAGCCAGAAACAGGTGATTTTGCGGGAACTGTTACGCAATAAACAGGTTGATCAGCATGACCTGCTCAAACTGGGCATTCATGTGAATTTGCCGCAGGAAAATCGTCAGTTGCTGTTGGACCAGTATGGGCATGGTCTGGTATTTAATGTCATCAGCCATAAAATCGAAAGTTATGCAGAAGGCGCAATTGCCCTGAACCATAAATTCCTGATTCCGATTTATGCCAAAGGTAATGGTTTATTGAGCATTAACCTGAATGATGAACGTTATCTGGTGGTGATGAACGACCGGCATATCATGAAACTGATCAAGGAACAGGATGAGCTCAGTCTGGGTATGCACCCGATTTTAATGAAGCGTTATAGTGATTTTTATATGTTTAGCTATAAGCAGCTGAATCTGAGTACTAATGAATATGGTGCTGCTGCTTTTATCGACGATAGTGATAAAAATACGCAGTTTGTGACACACAGTGAGATAAATTAACTAAAATTTTTATAAAAAACAATTACTTGAATTGTGATGGGCTTGGCATAATATAGAGATAAGCGGTATAAATAATAAACCAATTATATCGTTCCCGATGGTTGAAACGAAGAAGGGGATCTCTATGATGCAAGCGACTCGGATGATGCAAGTATGTTTTATCTTCGGTTTGGTTCTGCCCAATCTGGCGCATGCAGAAACTGTGCATCCTGCAGTGATCATGGTCAGTGCGTCTATCATCTTTATGATTATTCTGTCCGTGTATGTAGTGTATCGAATCCGCAAGTCACTACGTAATCATATGGATAAACCGCTGGATTAATTGCTTCAGGCTGGAAACAGGTTGAAAAGCCTCAATGACTTGTTTTAAATGACAGACATAAATTGTCAAACAGGATTGAGGGAATAGCTATGAAAGCCGTTTATTTAGACTATGCTTCTTTAGACCAGCAGGATTTGGACTTTCAGGCACTGCATGCAGTATTTGATTCACTGGTTTTGTATCCGGCGACCTCGGCTGCCGAGATTGCATCCCGTGTAGCTGGTTTCGATGTCATCATTACGAATAAGGTGATGATCGATGCAGCTACGATTCAGCAATGCCCTCAACTCAAACTCATTTTAATCTCTGCAACCGGCACCAATAATGTCGACCTTGAGGCGGCCAAAGCGCAAGGGATCGTCGTGTGTAACTGTCAGGCTTATGGCACTTCGGCAGTCGCGCAGCATACCATCATGTTGATGCTCAATCTGGCGACTTCATTCCTGTCTTATCAACGTGCATTAGAACAAGGCGAATGGCAAAAAGCTAGTCAGTTCTGTTTGCTGGATGCGCCAATTGTCGAGCTGGCCGGAAAAACATTGGGCATTGTGGGTTATGGCGAACTGGGTCATGCGGTGGCGAAACTGGCTGAGGCCTTTGGCATGAAAGTGCTTATTGCCGCGCTGCCAAATCGTCCGGCGGATGCATCCCGTATCCCATTTACCGAGCTGCTTCCTCAAGTCGATTTTTTAACTTTGCATTGTCCACTCACTGAAGATACCCACCATTTAATCAGTCATGCTGAACTGGATGCAATGAAAAGCAGTGCATTTTTAATTAACTGTGCGCGTGGCGGAATTGTCGATGAAGCGGCATTGGCTGAGGCTCTGCGTGCAGGCAAGATTGCCGGTGCAGCGACAGATGTTCTAACGGTAGAACCACCGAAACAGGGCAATGTGCTGCTCGACTCTACGATTCCCAACCTGATTGTGACACCGCATAATGCCTGGGGCAGTGTCGATGCAAGACAACGGATTGTTGATCAAATGGTCGAAAATGTAGCAGCATTTAAACAGGGTCAGCCGATTCGACAGGTCAATTCATAGATCGCGTCGATACAAGGTAATAGTTTTATTTTCTAAAAATTAAAAAAGCCCATCACGGGCTTTTTTTATAAATCGGTTACCGCATAACTGGTAGCTGATCCTGACTGGGGTTGAGTCTGTGGTGTATTTGGGTTTTGCGTCGCACTCGACTGGCTTAAAGGCTGCTGCACGATAGGTGCCTGTTGTGAATTTCCACGCCAGACTTCTTTGGTCTGCTGGATTTTCTGACCGGTTTGTTGGGCTGCCTGAGTTGCACCCTGATCTACTTTTTGCAGTGTATCAGAGGTTGCAGATTTGGTATTGCTCCAGGCCCGGTCTACCCCCGGCTTGATTTTGGCAATGCCTTTTTCCGTTGCTTCACCGACTTTCTCAGCAGTATTAATCACGCCTTCCTGTGCTTTATAAGCAAAGACATGCAGCAGGTTCGGATTTTCACCATAAGGCTTAACCGGTTTAGCAGACTGAGTCGTGGTTTGTGCGAATGCTGGAACCGAAAGCATTAAAGCAGTCATTAAAATAATTGGGGTTTTGATATTCATTATGGATCGACCTCGAATTCGTCTAAGTGCGGTCTGAGTTTGTTTTTTAGTGTAACGGATAATTAGTCAAAAACAATGAATATCCTGTGAAGAGTGCAGGCCTTTCAGGTTGATCTGTGCCGGAATATTGTAATTTTTAAAGAAAGGGCAGTAGAAATCAGATGAAGGGGCGAATTGAGTTTTAGCAAAATAAAAGCCCTGTTCTTATACTTAAACAGGGCGATTTTTTTTAGTCACATTGTGTCAGCGCATCTTTGGCGAAATGTTCGCGTAAGCTGACAAAGTTCTTTTGTACGCCTGCATCGTGCAGGTCAAATTTTTGTGCAGTGCTAGTACCGTCGCGCTGGAAAGTCGCTGAGCCGGCATCGATTAGAGTCATACCTTTAAATGACCATTGTTCAATGACACGGTTATTGCCAATATCGCCGGTGAATTCAATCACGCATTTGTCGAGAAATTTGGTCAGTTTTGCCTTGTTGTTGGTGGTAGCTGGAACAACTTCGAGGTTTTGGACTTCCTGTAAGACGCCAACCTGAAGCTGTGGGATTTTTGGTGCAGATGTACAAGCTGTAACTGCGATACTCGCAAGACCAGTCAGAATGAGTGTTTTAAATTTCATATGATTCTTTCTTGTTGAGTGTTGTTAGTTTGAGTATAGGGAATTGGGTGAAAATTGGCTATAGGATTAAAGTGAAGGACTAAAGTGTTCTCGATATTCGATTCTTTATTGTCTAAAAATATGACTTTTTAAAACTATTTCGACAATATTTAAAAGGTCAGTTAGAGGTTCTGATAAATAGGTTTCTAAGTAAGAATCATAATATGAACTATCAGATAGGTGAGGGGCTTTTCCATGAACAATAGAGCCTCTAATGTTTAGCAAATGACTAAGTTGATTGGAATCAAATTTATTTGAATATTGGAGACATAAATTTTTAAATTTTTGGGAACTCTTAGTTCTAGTGTCTTCAATCAAGGATTCAATACAAGTACAAAGAGTTCTATATTGGCCAGCTTCTTGCTCAAACCAACTTTTATAAAAATTGGTTAACGCTAAAATATATCTTTCGCTTTCATTATTTATAGAGCTCATAAAATTAGAGATATTGTTTAAATGAATTGACAGTTCATTACCAATTTTTAATTTGAAATATAAGCTTGGTAGTAAATCTACTGTCTCTTTACAAGTATATTGATAATCGTCTGGAAAGTAGGAGCATCCAGAATCTTTAGGTTCGCCATTAAAGCAATACCTTTTTTCTGAGTCTTCAAATAAAGAAATTACACCGAGAAGGGCATATAAAATTCGTTGAGAAATTTCCTCGGTTGGAGCATAAATACCAATCCATGTTGATATTCTCTTTTGGTTGATTTGATTGTCAATAAGACTAGGATAGTAATTAAAATTAAATTGTTGGGAGTAGCTACTAGAAATGTTTAAATCTTCAAGACTTAGGTTAGAGCTATTTACAATGAAAAAATTCTGTAGCCGTAAGTTACTTTCGGTATGAATTGAATTAAATGGGTATAGAAAAATTTTCTGAGTTGCCTTAAAAAGTGGTGAAGTCAATAGTGCCTTAGCTAATTGCAATTTTGCATCACAAGGGATTTGCAGTTTGTAAGATAAATTAGGATTACGAGAAAACTCACCATCTCGGATGTACCAGAAATTTTCTATTAGGAATTGAGTTACTTGGCTTTTTAATTTTGATATTGGGAGTTCTGATAGATAAGGGACACCATTTTGTTTAATGTAAAAAACAGCTTTTAAATACGTTTTTTCATTTCTAATATAGATTGATGTGCCAATTGTATTAGACCAAATAGGGCTATTAGGTTCGTGAATCCCGAACTCAGATAGTAGTTGGTGTCTTTCACCTGTTGAATATATTGCATCTAATAGTAAATCCACTGCTTCAATGCATGTATTTAACATTCTTAATTTCCTGCTTTTAGATGTGTCACAACTGCCAAGAGTGACAAGAAAAATCTTGTATTTTTTATGGGTTGATTAAAAATTATGAGTTATCCACTTAAAAAATCAATTAAAAAACCCCACTAACTTATAGCGGGGTTTTGCTTAAATTAAAATAATTTAAGACTTAGTGCTGCAATACAGAAATATCTGCAACTTTGGTAAATAAGTCACGCAGCTGAGCAAGCATACGTAAACGGTTTGCTTTCAGCTCGGCATCATCAGCCATGACCATTACGCCGTCAAAGAACGCATCCACTGGCGCACGAAGTGCAGCAAGTACAGACAATGCAGCAGTGTAATCTTTAGCAGCAAATAACGGCTCAACCACAGGCGTGATTTTCGCAAGTTCAGCGAACAATGCTTTCTCAGCATCTTCAACCAGATTCGCTTCAACCACAGCACCTTCAGGTGTTGCTTCTTTTGCAAGAATATTCGCAACACGCTTGTTGGCAGCAGCAAGCGCAGCCGCTTCAGGCAAGGCACGGAAGTGGTTGACTGCATTTACACGCTTGTCAAAATCAAGCGGAGATTTTGGTGAAAGCGCTTGAACAGCTTGAATCACATCAACCGCAACGCCTTGGTCTTCGTATTTCGCACGGTAACGACCTTCAAGGAATGCAACAGCATCTGCCAAAGTCTTGTCGTGATCTTTCAATACATCGCCATACGCAGCAAGCGCAAGTTTGATCAAATCTTCAATTGAAACATCAAGCTCGTTTTCAGTCACAAGACGAAGGATACCAATTGCAGAGCGACGTAGTGCAAACGGGTCTTTAGAACCTGTAGGCGCTTGACCAATACCGAAAATACCTGTGAGCGTATCTAAACGATCCGCAAGAGCAATGGTTGTACCAGTTTTGGTTTTCGGTAAAACGTCACCTGCGAATTTAGGTAAGTATTGCTCACCTAAAGACTCAGCCACTTCCGCATTTTCACCTTCAAGATGTGCGTAGTAAGTACCTGCAATACCTTGAAGTTCAGGGAATTCACCCACAAGCTCAGAAGTTAAGTCACATTTTGCAAGAAGCGCCGCTTTTTCAGCATCTTCCGCTTTTGCACCTGTAATAGGCGCAAGTGCTACAGCCAATTTCGCAATACGTTCAGACTTGTTCCAAAGCGTACCCAATTCAGCTTGGAATACCATGTTTGCAAGTTTCTCTTTACGAGATGCAAGCGGTTGCTTTTGATCTTGCAAGAAGAAGAATTCAGCATCTGACAAACGTGGACGAACCACTTTCTCGTTACCTTCAATAATTTGTGTCGGGTCTTTCGACTCGATATTTGACACAGTAATGAAGTAAGGTTGAAGTTTATTGTCAGCGTTCACTAAGCAGAAGTACTTCTGGTTGTCCTGCATCGTGGTGATCAATGCTTCTTGAGGAACAGCAAGGAAGCGTTCTTCGAAGCTTGCACGAAGCGCAACAGGCCATTCAACGAGTGCAGTCACTTCGTCACGAAGATCCACAGGGACAATTGCAATGGCATTCACTTCATCAGCAAGTGCTTTGACTTGTTGATCGATGATGGCTTGACGCTCTTCAAAAGACGCTACAACGTAAGCCGCTTTTAACTTCGCTAAGTATTCGTCTGCATGCGCTAAAGTGATTGCTTCAGGTGCATGGAAACGGTGGCCATAAGTCACGTTACCTGCTTTGTGGTCTTGAATTGTTGCATCAACCACATCGTTGTCTTTCAACAACACAACCCATTTCACAGGACGTACGAATTCGGTACGGCTTGCCGCAGAACGCATACGTTTTGCGATTGGAAGATTATCCAATGCATTTTGTAAAATTTGTGGCAATAAAACGTCAAGGCTTTGACCTTTGACATCTTTTAAATAGCATACTTTTTCAACTTTACCTGCTTGGAAAGTTGATACTTGATCAACCGTGATGCCTTGACCACGCATAAAGCCTTCAAGTGCTTTCGTCGGGTTGCCTTCAGCATCAAAGGCTGCCTGTTTGGCAGGGCCGTCAAAACGTTTTTGTGTGTCTGCTTGTGCAGCATCAACATTGACAATTTTAAGTGCAAGACGACGAGGTGCTGCATAGGCTTCGATTGAATCAAAAACAAGACCAGCATCTTTTAAGCCTTTTACGGTTTCTGCATGTAAGGCATCACGTAATTTTTTTAAGCTTTTTGGTGGAAGTTCTTCACAACCCAATTCGAACAAAACGGTATGTTTAGACATTATTTGCTCTCCTTGTTTGCTTCTTTCGCTTCTGCTTCAACTTGTGCTTTGAGCTGTGCCAACACTTCATCACGTAATGCAGGTTCAGCCATTGGGAAACCAAGTTCCGCACGTGCTGCTACATAGCTGGTCGCAATAGAACGTGCCAATGTACGTACACGTAAAATGTAACGCTGACGTTCAGTCACAGAAATCGCGCCACGCGCATCCAATAAGTTGAAGCTGTGTGATGCTTTCACGACTTGCTCATATGCAGGAAGTGGAAGTTTCGCTTCGATCAAACGTGTTGCTTCAGCTTCATAGAAATCGAACAATTCAAACATTTTTTCAACGTTGGCATATTCGAAGTTATAGGTCGATTGTTCCACTTCATTTTGATGGAACACATCACCATACGTTACCGTACCGAACTGACCTTTGGTCCAAACCAGATCATAAACAGAATCTACACCCTGCAGGTACATTGCAAGACGTTCAAGACCATACGTGATTTCCCCAGTCACTGGGTAGCATTCAACACCACCCACTTGCTGGAAGTAAGTGAACTGCGTTACTTCCATGCCATTGAGCCAAACTTCCCAACCAAGCCCCCAAGCACCTAATGTTGGAGATTCCCAGTTGTCTTCTACGAAACGAATGTCGTGTACCAGTGGATCAATGCCAATCGCTTTTAATGAATCGAGATAAAGCTGCTGGATGTTGTCCGGGTTTGGCTTAAGCACCACCTGGAATTGATAATAATGTTGCAAACGGTTCGGGTTTTCACCATAACGGCCATCTTTCGGACGACGTGATGGTTGGACATAAGCGGCGTTCCAGGTTTCAGGACCCAGCGCACGAAGGAAAGTCGCAGTGTGGAATGTCCCTGCACCCATTTCCATATCATAAGGTTGCAAAATGACGCAGCCTTGCTCCGCCCAGTAAGTTTGTAAGGCAAGAATTAAGCCTTGGAAGGTATCAATATGCGATATGGCGCGACTCATGGTCATCCACTTAAAATTAGAGAAAAATTGTGCTCAATTATAAGGACTTTGCAGGGGAGTGGCAAAGGGTTAATGTAGGGATACTTTTCTGAAAAAAATAAAACAGGCTTAAAGGATACGCGTCATTTAGAGGCTTACTGCGATTTTGGCTTTGCTGGTTGATACAGGCTGATCTGAAAATCAGGAATAAATCAGATATATGGCATCCTGTTCACTGGAGAGTCATAAAGTTCAACGGATCTTATACGATTGTCGTTCTTAAATTAGTTTAATATTCACGCAATATAATAATGCTTAAAAATAAGGAACTTCATGACCACTTACCAAATTCAATGCCATTTAAAATACAAGGTCGTGCAACCGACAGAATTTATTTTTATGCTTCAGGCGGCACATCATCCTGATCAGAATATTCTCGAAGAAAAACTCAGCTTTAATCTGCCCGTAACATGGCATGAATTTCAGGATGCACAGCATCAAAATCGACATGTTCGGCTACAGGTCGAACCCTGTGACGCTTTTGAGCTGAATTATACGGCGACAGTGGTTCGTCAACCGGGCCTCTCTCTGGAGCTTCAGCAAGGTCTGAAAGAAGTGGCTATTCCTGAACTGCCCGATGAAGTATTGCCTTATTTGCTGGCCAGCCGTTATTGTAATTCAGATTTATTGCTGGAAATGGCGAAACGCTCATTTGGCTGGATGACACCGGGCTATACTCGGGTCAAAGCCATTGAACAATGGATTTATAACAATATTTTTTATGTGTCTGGCAGTTCCGACCAATTTACCACTGCCACAGATGTACTGGTGCATCGTGCAGGCGTATGCCGTGACTTTGCCCATTTAGGCATTGCGCTGTGCCGTGCCTTGGGAATTCCGGCACGCATGGTGGTCGGTTATGTGGAAATTGAAAAGTTTCTACCCGATTTTCATGCCATTTTTGAAGCCTATTTAGACGGTGGCTGGGTGCAGTTTGATCCGACCCGTTTGGCTCCGGTCGAAAATCTTATTCGGATCGGCACTGGAGTCGATGCCGGAGATGTGGCATTTTCAACTTATTATGGTCAGGTCGAACTGTTAAAAATCCAGCCTTTGATTCAACCTGAAATGAGCCATTAGGTTGTTTTAAAAAGCATGTATTCGCGAATGGTGAAAAGATGTAAAACACAGATGCCTTTCATCTGGCTTGGCTCTATAATGCCCAAAATCTATGAACAATAAGATCAGGCGCACTGTGTTTCACTCCCATCTCGACTGGCTCAATACCTTAAAACCGAATTTCAAAGTCCTGCCACTTAAAGACCGTCTGCTCTGCGGAGCTGGAGCACTATTGGGTTTGGTCGTCTCGTCCTTGTTGAGTTTATGGATTCTGGGGGATTTTGAAGCCTGGTATATTGCCCCGATGGGTGCATCTTCGGTATTGCTGTTTGCTGTGCCGGCCAGTCCTCTAGCACAGCCCTGGAATATTCTGGTCGGGAATACGATTGCTGCGGTGATTGGCGTGAGTTGCGCTATATTCATAGTTAATCCGACCGAAGCCTTTAGTGTAGCTGTGGCCTTGGCGATCGTTCTGATGATGACCACAGATTCCCTGCAGGCCAGCCGGTGCATGAACTCGGTTATGCCTTTGTATTTTATCCGGTACTACTCAATTCAATTTTACTGATGGTAATTGCCATTGTCTTTAACCGGATGATTGGCAAGGATTATCCGCAGCAAGCTCAACTAAATACTCGTTCCAAGGATCCGACGCCGACCCAGAAAGTCACGATTCAACCACAGGATATTCAGGAAGTGCTGGATCAGCGCACCGAGTTGCTGGATATCAGTGAATATGACCTGCAAAAAATCATTCTGGAGGCACAAAACCGCGCCAATGCGCGTGCGGTACATGAATTTAGCTGCCAAGATATTATGACGAAGGATGTAGCAACCCTGCATGAAAATGATGATATCCAGCACGCATTGGACAAGTTCAAGCAAATGAACCTGATGAGCCTGCCCGTCGTTAATGCCGATGAACAACTGGTCGGTACACTGGCAATGTATCAGGTGGTGGAATGGTTCAAGCGCGCGGCTGATGTCCGTAGCAGCTGGGAGCATCAGGTCAAACATATCATGACCCGTAAGGTAATTACGGTGCAGCCTTTACAGCCCATTCAGGATCTGGTGCCGTATTTTGTCGAGCGTTCGTTCAACTATATTCCGGTGGTGAGCGAGCAGCAATTGGTGGGAATTATCAGTCGGGCAGATATGATTGCCGCACTGAATCAGGAGCTGAATCATTTTAAAATGAAAGTTTAAAACCGAATTAAAACGGAATTTAACAGAGCATGTGTGATCAACTCTGGTCAGCTTGCCGGCTGAGAAAACTGTAAAATAGTGCCATCGGCAGGGAAAAACACAGCAGAAACAAAAAATGGGAACTAAAATTTTCACTTGGAGGATGCGAGATATAAGCCAGAATCAGGGTTCCCAGTACGCAGCTCATTAAAATCGTGATGATATTAAACAGCTGATAATGGCGTAGCAGCAGGTGAGTCACTAATAGAAAAGGAAAGACCATCATCCAATATGTCACGCAGACGAAAAAACTGAGGAAAAGCGACGAAAACAGGCTCTTGAAAATAGAGAAAATCCCAGAGCTGGCTTCATGAAATAGCGCATAAGGGAATAAAATTACAGCTATGATCAGAGGTGCAAGCGCGAGGTTAAATGTCATTTTCCAAGGGGAATTCTGGATCGGTTGAGAGATTAAGTGAAATATCCTGTTCACTATCTATCTGCTACTTTTTGATGTTTTTAATATAAAGACTTTATCTTTATCATTGTTAAAAGCATATTATTTTTCGATGAGAGAAAGATTAACATATAGGCGATTGATACGACAAAGCACACCGGAGTGTGCTTTGGAGAGGGTGTGATGTTTAAGAGCTGTAATGATTAAATAAAGAACCAGTAAATAAACAGTGAAATAATAAAGATACACATGATATTCAGCACAAAACCAACTTTCATCATTTCGCTTTGCTGGATATGACCGGTTCCAAAAACAATCGCATTTGGTGGGGTGGCTACCGGCAGCATAAAGGCACATGAAGCACCAATACCAATGACGATCACCAGAATTTCTTTGGGCATTCCCATCTGATCCGCAATTGCGGCAAATACTGGTACTAGCAGGGCAGCCGAAGCGGTATTACTGGTAAATTCAGTCAGGAAGATAATAAAAGTAGCGACTACAAAAATAATCATCAGCGGGGAGGTATCACCAAAGGCATTGGCCAGAGTTTGACCCAGTACCAGCGAACTGCCTGAATCCTTTAGAATGGCACTCAAGGTCAGACCACCACCAAATAGATATAACACCCCCCAATCAGTATTTTCTGCAATCTGTTTCCAGCTTGCGGTACCCAGAATCACAACCATACAGGCAGCCGAAATTGCAATCCAGGTATCCGGCTGGGAAATACCAAAAATTTCAGTGAATTTTTTACTGAAAATCCAGGCAATTGCAGTACAAAGAAAGAGGATCATGGTGGCTATACGGGTGCCGGTCCAGGGAATGTCTTCGGTCACAAATTGTACTTTATGATTTAGTTTTGGACGTAGTACCAGATATAAACTGACCAGCATGGCGGGAAGAATAATGAACATCATCGGCAAGCCGATTTTCATCCAGTCGGCAAAATCATAGCCAAGTGCCTTGGCGGCAATGGCATTCGGAGGTGAACCGACCATGGTGCCCAGTCCGCCAATACTGGCTGAATAGGCAATGCCGAGCAGGATAAAGACAAAAGTTTTACGATCCTTGCTGACATCCAGATGTGAAAGCAAGCCTAAGGCCAAAGGCAGCATCATGGCAGCAGTCGCCGTATTGGAAATCCACATGGACAGCAGCGCCGTCACCACAAAAATCGCCAGTACAGAAATGCCCAGATGCCCTCTGGACATGGAGATGATCCACATGGCAATTTTCCGGTCCAGTTTCTGGATATGCAACGCCGTTGCCAGCGCAAAACCACCAAAAAACAGGAAAATGACAGGATCGGCAAAAGTGGCCAAAGCGGCTTGTGTGGTAATCGGAACCAGTTCCTCACCAGAGGCCATTGGCATGGCCAGCAATACCGCCATCACGGGGATGAGTAAAGCTGTAATCGTGATATGAATGGCTTCAGTCAGCCATAAGATACCGATAAAGGCTAAAAGGGCCAGTCCTTTATTGGCATTCTGGTCATAGGGCAGGTAAAGATATAAGCCATAGGCTACGATGGCTGCGACAAGAATAAGGATCCAGCCTTTCAGCAGTCCTTTGGGCATGGCATTGGTCGGGGTAGCTAGGTTGGTCTGAGTCATATGCTCTCCTTGCAAGATGTTTATTTACGTCATTTTTATATGCCAGCTTTGAATTTGTAATTTTGATTTGTTTAAAAAATATCCTATTTAAAGATACTATAACCAGATTGTTGCAATAATCCAGCACTTTGCCAGAGAGCATACAAGCCCAAACCCAGAAGTAAAGCCAGGACAATCCATTTGAAGTGCTGCTGAGATAAACGATGGCGTATTTTGCCTCCAATCCAGACACCAGCAAGGGCGAATAAGCTTATCCCGATCAGAATATGCTGTTGATGGGTTTCCAGTGTGATCAGAATTGGAAACAGTAAAACCAGCTGGATCAGTTTACCGGCAATGAAATTGAGATTACTGATAATGACAATAGCTGTTTTAGACAGCTGGCAACTCATCAGATACATCATCAGAAAAGGTGCCATGGCATTGGTTGCACCTCCAATAATGCCGGCCAGTAAACCAAAACAGAGCATACTGGAAATATGCGGACTAACTTGCAAAGGCCGTGCCCGTAATTGGTCCAAGACATAAAATATGATTACTAGACCTAATAACAGTTTTAAATAAGCCTCATTTAGCCAAAGTAACAGTTTGACCCCGAGTACACTGCCGATCAGGCTACTAAGCATTAGTGGCCAATAGCGTTTTATATAATAGCCAATGCTATTCAACAGACTATGCGTAGGATCGGCATTCAGCATGATCAGATTCAGCAGCAGGCAGGGCAGAATGACAAGCGTAACCGCGATACTAAGCGGATATGCACTGGACAGAACAGCCGTACTCATCATAGGAAAGCCAAAGCCGCTTAAACCATGCAGCAGGGCTGCTAAGGCACAGAGCCACAGCATCATCCATTCTGCCTGAGTCATGTGAAATCCATTTCAAAAATTGGAATCTTGAACTTATCGTGAATTCAACTAAGAAAGAAAGTGAAAAGCTGTAATACAGCAAAGAAATAACAAAAAATATAGGCAAAAAAAGCCACGATAACTTGGGGAAATTACCGTGGCATCAAAATTTCATCCCATTTAACCGGGGTGAAAGAGGAAGCTCTGCGATGAAACTGGTTAAGAACGCTTGTTAAAAATGACTGTACAGCTTAATAGCGTTTATCCTGATTCACTGTACGCACAGGATTTTGATAGCCCTGAGGTTGATGAACGCTGTCATGATCAATTCTGTACTGTTTTTTCGGCATGATTAACCACAACACCAGATAAACCAAAATACCCGGGAATGCGGCACTCATGATTGAAATCACCACAAAAATCAGACGTAATAAATTTGCGTTCCAACCAAAACGTTCAGCAATACCACCCATCACACCTGCAATCATGTTTGAGCGGTTAGAGCGATATAAACCAACATTGGCCATTAAAATCTCCTGATTAAAAATAGGTTTGAATCCTAAAACTGGATACATACTTAAAGAAATGGAGTTTACTTAAACTTTTTAAAGTGCTGATTACAAATAAAATCGTTAAGTAATGTTAATAAACATTAAAATCAAATCTAAGAGCTACTAACATAGTGAAAATTCTATTGAACTCTTGTGTAAAGTTCATCAGCTTTGCTGTGTGCTTTTTGCTCGCCATGTTTCCTATTTAGGTTTATTAAAAAATGAAATTGGATGTATCACGTTGTACATTAAGCAGTTTTTTTAAATGTAGCCTGGTGTTGGGGAGTATGGGGATTTTGCAGGCCTGTGATCAGCGGCAAGTCAAACCTGAACAGGAAAGTCAGACAACATCAGAAGAGGGCGTTAAAATTTCCGCTGCCAATACGAAGGCCGATGTAGTGACCGTCAGTGCCAAATCCTTAACTCAGGTCGCAGGGCAGGCGACTCTTCCGGTAGACGCTGATTTAAATCCGGTAACTGTACCAGATGATGCCAAAGCCTTTATTGGTCGCTATCATACCGAGATTGACTGTGATGGCCGCTTTGCACCTTGTACTGAAGGTAAGGCAGAGTTTATTTTAACTTTGTTGCCGGATGGTACGGTGCATCGCAGCATTTTACAGTATGGCAAAATATTTATTGATAATACCAAAAACAGTACGGCTCATAATATTACCTACCGTAAAGACCGCTGGTTTATCAATCCGGAACGTACCGATGTGGTGGTGAATCGCAAAGAAGGAGCGAGCTTTTACTATAAGATTAAAGATTCAAGTCACTTAGTCATGAATCTGGAAAAAATCTATAGTGAAAAGGAAAAAACCAACCGGGAATTATTTGATCGTGGCTATCCGGCACCTTCGAAAGCCTATGAACTGGTCAAAGACACGTCCTTTCATATTCAAGAATAATACCCGATAAAAATCGGCTGATCTGGTAGAAAGCTTAATTCAAATACTGTTTAGATTAGACAATAAAGGCAAGTTGTGGGAACGTGTGAGCCTAAAATCTGGGCGCAGAAATACACGACCAAAACATCGCAATTTAATTAAAATATAATAAGGGAATCAGGGAGACATTCTAAGGAAAGAATGGTGGGTCGTCCGCGATTCGAACGCGGGACCAACGGATTAAAAGTCCGCTGCTCTACCAGCTGAGCTAACGACCCTGAGGAATAAAAATGATGATGACCATTTTTATGACGCAAGAGTGTGGTGTACTTTTACGTGATCCTTTCGGAAGATGGTGGGTCGTCCGCGATTCGAACGCGGGACCAACGGATTAAAAGTCCGCTGCTCTACCAGCTGAGCTAACGACCCATCAAGGGATATCAAATAAGTGGTGGGTCGTCCGCGATTCGAACGCGGGACCAACGGATTAAAAGTCCGCTGCTCTACCAGCTGAGCTAACGACCCTGAACCATCATTCAAACTTGGTTTGAATGTGCAGTGCAAGTCAAGCTAAATAGCTTAAAGCACCACTTTGTTTGATGGAGCGTATTGTAGCAAGATCTCATTTCAGCGCAAGCAAAAAATAACAAAGTTGCCCATGTTTGATTATAAATACAACAATTATGCTTTATCTAAACAAAAAATAGGCAACTTCAGTACTTAGAAGCGATATTGATAGGCCTGAATATTGGCAAAAATCTCTGCGGTGAGCTCCGAATATGCCGTTGCACCTGGCAATAACACCAGCAGGCGTTCATCGGTTTTACTCGGATCAAATGCTTGCTCTTTCAATTTATTTTTCTGGTATTTAAAGGTGCCTGTAGTTTCAACCTGCTGTTGTATACGTAAAAATACCGGTACCGCATAAGCCGGCAAGCATTTTTTAAAGCAAGCGGCCATGGCTGCTAAATCTGCATCATCCAATTTTACATCGGGTTGCAGGGTAATCGCGGCCATGCCGGCACGACCATTGGTATTGGGAATTTCTACGCCATACACCACCGCTTCAACGATTTTGTCATACTCGGTCAGCATGTTTTCCACTTCAGTTGTAGAAACATTTTCCCCTTTCCAGCGGAAAGTATCGCCTAAACGATCAACAAACTGCGCATGACGGAAGCCGATATTGCGCACCAGATCTCCGCTATTGAAGTAAGCATCACCTTGGGTAAATACATCCTGCATGATGACTGACTTGTTTTTTTCCGGATCGGTATAGCCATCAAAGGGTGAACGGCGGGTAATTTTACCAATTAATAAACCAGTTTCGCCTTTTTTCAGCCGTTTGCAATGGCCTTTAGCGTCCCGTACCGGCTCATTTTTATCTTTATCAAAGGCAATAATCGCATACGGTGTGGGTGAGAAACCGACGGTATTGTCAAAATTGAAAATATTGCTAAAACCGACATTGCCTTCACTAGAGGCATACAGTTCCAGCACTTCCTGAATGCCAAAACGGGATTTAAATTTATCCCAGATATTTGGGCGCATGCCATTCCCAATCATCTTAGTCACGCGGTGACCTTTTTCCAGTTCAGATGGGGGAGCATCCATCAGATAGCGGCACAACTCACCGACATAACCAATCGCAGAGGCATCAAATTTTTGCACATCCTTCCAGAAAGAAGAGGTCGAAAATTTACGGCGAATAGCCAGGGTGCTGCTCCCTGCAATGACACCGCACCAGCACACCACCATGCCTGTGGCATGATAAAGCGGCAGGGTACAGTACATCACATCATCTTTATTAAGATTCAGCACATGCCCATAGGTGCCATAAGCCAGCGTCCAGCGTCCATTGGTGAAAATCACCGCTTTAGGTAGGCCCGTGGTGCCCGAGGTGTAAATATAGAACAGCCCGTCTTTGCCCTGTACCGAATGAGTAGTTGATGGATTGAATTTGGGAGCAAGATCGGTTTTTTCAGCCAGGTTGATAAAGCCTTCAGGCGCCTGACCCGGATCGGCTTGAGTGTTTTGATCTGCAAACCAGTGCAGGCGGTCACTGCTAATATTCAGGTCATTACGAATCTCGTTGACTGCATGACGACACTCTTCACCCACAATCAGGGCAATCGGTTTGACCAGATTGATACTGTGCGTCAGCACCTTGCCGACTTGAGAGGTATTGACCAGAGCGGTGGTCACACCCAGTTTAGCCAGACCAATCACGCTGGCAATCAGCTCAGGGCGGTTCTCGACCATGACAGCAACAACATCACCTTTCTTGGCGCCCAAGGATAGATAGAAATGGGCAATCTGGTTGGCCCAGGCATTGAGAGCAGCATAGCTATAGCTTTGCTCTTCAAAACGCAAGGCAATGCCTTCCGGGTTGCGCTTGGTGGCTTTTTCAAAAGCCAGACCCAGGCCGGCCGGTGTGTTCGGAGTACGTAAATATGCCTGTCTTAGACCAGTGAGCAAATTGGGCACTTTGGTCAAAAAAGCCGGGATTTTGGCAGCGACATCTGCAATCCCAATCAGATCGTGTGGTTTCATTTGGGTCATGAGAATCCTATTTATTTTTCGTATCCGATACGTTCAATTTATATACAGTAGACGAGCTATCCATCTTTTAGCGTTAAAACACTAGTGCAATCAACCTATTGTGACTAAATCTAGCAAAAAAAACCTAGTCACCGAAATGACTAGGTTTTTTTAGATGACTGCAATTGAGCAAATTATGATTCAGTTGCAGTATTAGCTTTTTTCGGTGGACGACCACGTGGACGACGTGGACGAGCAGCTTGCTTCTCCGCTTTTTCAGCTTCGCTGGCTTCAGTGTCTTCTGTTGTTACTTCTGCCTGATCCTGGGCTTCTGTAACAGGAGCTTCTGATTCAGCATTTGCTTCAACTGGCGCAGCATCTTCAGGTTGAGCTTCAGTGACTGGAGCCGCTTCTGCAGGAGCTGTATCTAATGGTGCCGTCGTTTCAGTTGCTTGTTCAGCTGGCTGAGCATTTGCGGTTTCTTCAATAGCTACTTCAGTGGCTACTGGAGTTTCAGTTGCCGCTGCTTCAGCAGACTCTGCTTGCGCTTCTGCTGCTACAGGTGCTTCTGGCGCAGTTTCAACTGCCGGAGCTGTTTCTACTTTAGCCTGTTGCTTGGCTTGTTGCAGGGCCTGTTCTGCAGCCTGTTTAGCCAGACGGCGACGCTCACGTGGATCGTTTGCGACACGTTTGTCCGACACCGGTTTTGGTGGAGTTAGATCCAGAACTGGAGCAGGCTCTGCTTCAACCTTAGCTACCGTCACTTGAACATCACGGGTGACCGGTTTTTTCTCTGCGACAGGCGATGCTGCAGCCACCAGACTCGCGTTGTACTCTTTTGTGAACTTCTCTAGAGCACGGTTGAAGGTTGGCAATAAACCAAACTGTTCAATGAGCACGGAGCAGTCTTCACCATAAACATGGCGAATCAGGCTACCAATAGTGAACTGACCCAAAGTTGGTACTTGTGACGGAGTCAACTTTTGAACTGTAGCCTGTTGAGGCTGTCCTTCACGTTGCTGACGACGACGCTGACGCGGATCGTTGCTGGCACGAGGTTTTTCAGCACTTGATTCTTCCGCTGTCACAACTTCTTCAGCAGGTGCTGTCAGTGCAGCTTCTACTACATTTTCAGCAGCGGCTTCTTCAACTGGCGCATCTGCCGGTGCAGTAACTTCAACCGCTGGCGTTACAACTGCAGCATTGTCATTCAATGCCACGATTTCGCTTTTCGCCTGGTCAATATTCACCACCATAGCAGTCGGCATCACGTCTTGACGTGGCGCATCGACCAATTCAACACGAAGCTGCTTGTCATTGACTGCTGGAACTTCAACGACTGCAGGTGCTGCTTGTTGAGCCTGCTCATTCAGCACGCTTGGATCGCGGTGGCGATTTGGACGTTCCTGACGTGGCTGGTTGCGGCGGTCACGACGTGGCATTGCCTGTTGTGGCTGTTGTTCATTGTTTTGAACATCATTTTGCTGAGATGGCTCATTGTGATGCTGACGGCGAGAATTACGCTTGTTTTCACGTGCTTCATGACGTTGCTCTTGACGAGATACCTGAACCACTTCTTCATGCACCTGATGTTGCTGAGGAGCGGAAGCTTCAGACTGAACCTGCTCACGCGGTTCTTTGTGCTTCGGATTACGTGGTTTTTTGTTGTTATGACGCGGTGCTCTTTCATCACGTTCAGCCGGTTTTTCAGCATCACGTTCCTGTTTTTGCGCTACAGTCGATGGTGCCAGGTAAGCATTGCTGCTTGCCGGAGCAGCAGGTTGAGATACTTGCTGTGGAGCAGGTTGTGCCACCGGTGCAGACAATTGACCGAACTGACCACGGCTCACCGCACCGCCATTGATCATTTGTTCAATTGCTGCAGCTGCATTGTTGGCAGTACGCGATTGATCAACAGTCGCAGCCTGTTTTTGAACAAAGAGGTTTTCTAACCAGGCACATGGGCTAGATGCAGGAGCAGCAACTTGTGCTTGGGCAGGAGCTTGTTGCGCAACAGGTGCTTGCTGTACATTTTGGTTTTGCTGGTTACGGCGTTTATTGTTTCTGCCGTTGTTTTGCTGTTGAGCAGGCGCTGGTGCAGCAGCATGCGTATGTTGTTCTTCTTCTAAATGCCATTCAGATGACTCATAGCCCAACTCTTTTTCACTTGAACGTGTTGCTTCAGTACGTTCATAGCTGGTTGGTGCAAAGCCTTCGGCATTATAAGTAATTTCATAATGCGGTGTTTCCAGATGCGGATGCGGCAACACAGTCACACGTACATTTGACGTCTGTTCTAAATACACCAAGGTGTGACGTTTTTCATTCAATAGGAAGGCAGCAATTTCGACTGGAACTTCGACTTGAACTTCGCCATGACGTTCACGTAGCGCGATCTCTTCTACTTTACGCATAATCGAAAGTGATAAAGAACGAAGATCACGAACCATACCGGTACCATGACAGCGTGGGCAAACGTAGCCAGTCGCTTCTTCAAGAGAAGGACGCAGACGTTGACGGCTCATTTCCATCAAACCAAAACGTGACAATTGACCGAACTGGATACGGGCACGGTCACTTTGCGTCGCTTCACGCAGCTTCGCTTCCACCATACGCTGGTTGCGGTCTTTAGTCATGTCGATGAAGTCGATCACCACCAGGCCACCGATATCACGTAAACGCAATTGACGCGCGATTTCTTCTGCCGCTTCAATGTTGGTGTTTAACGCGGTGTCTTCAACGTCGCTACCGCGAGTCGATTTTGCCGAGTTAATGTCAATTGACACTAAAGCTTCAGTTTGGTCGATTACGATCGAACCGCCCGAAGGAAGTTTTACTTCACGTTCATAAGCGGTTTGAATTTGACTTTCAATCGCGAAATGCGCGAATAAAGGTTCATTTAAGGTATAGGTTTTCAGCTTTTCTAGCTGACGTGGCATCACCGCTTTTACGAAGTTGTAGGCTTCGTTATAGGCTTGTTCTGAGTCAATCAGGATTTCAGCAACATCATCACGCAGGTAGTCACGAATGGCACGTGTTACCACACCCGCTTCCTGATGTACCAGCATTGGCGATGGGCCTGAACTTGCCGTGCTCTGGATTTGTGCCCAAAGGTCTAACAAGTGCTGTAAGTCGAGTTGCAATTCTTCTTGTGAACGGCCAATCCCGGCAGTACGCACAATCACGCTCATACCACGTGGCACGTTCAGTGTTGCCAGCATTTCTTTCAGTTCTTCACGCACTGAACCGGAAATCTGACGGCTGATACCACCACCTTTCGGGTTGTTTGGCATTAATACCAAATAACGGCCAGCAAGTGAGATAAAAGTAGACAGGGCAGCGCCTTTGTTGCCACGCTCTTCTTTTTCCACCTGAACCAGAAGTTCGGTGCCTTCAGTGATCAGTTCACGGATATTTGAAGTTTGGCGAGGGTCGGCTTTGTAATATGAATTTGCGATTTCACGCATTGACAGGAAGCCTTGGCGACCTGCACCGTATTCAACGAATACAGCTTCTAAAGAAGGTTCAACGCGAGTCACGTGACCTTTGTAGATATTGGATTTTTTTTGTTCACGGGTACGATTTTCTAAATCAAAATCGTAAAGACGCTGACCAGTGACAAGTGCAACGCGAATTTCTTCGGCATGTGTTGCATTAATCAACATACGTTTCATGGGTGTAACACCTTATAGTGATACACAGCAAAAAATCGCTATACACGTAGCGAACATCACACATCACGGATCAATGGCTCAAATCTGCAATGAATTTCATTGTGGTTTGAGTCTTTTATGACCGAGCTCTATTTAATATAGATGGGCTTCGGTTTTTGATTCACGTATTGATGATGGCAATACGGCTTCAATCTTTAAACGGATTAAAGTCACCTGAACGCTTCACTGGCGGACGAGCGGTGCATTGGATGTGTGTAACTTTCACTGTCACATTGCTCGAAGATCATCCCTTCTTTATAGAAAGTGTCTTGATACGGAATTGTCGTCGTATCTTTACAAACTGTGCAGATCCAATGCATCAACGCTGTAGCCTGAAGTCGTCTTCAGGTTGCGACTAATCTGATGTGTATCAGTTTACGTTTAAAAACCAACAAAGTTGGCGACATATTTTTTAAGACAAACTGATTTATGTACCTGAGGTACAATTAAACGCAACAGTTTGCTTTGTTTGCCGATATAATAAGCCTTCGGCGTGGCATAATTCTTTGGGGACCTTCCCGTATCATGTGAGTCTTTAATTGAACAATCAAGTTCAGAAAAATCTGAAATGATTCAACTTTTACTCACAAACGATGGTTTCCGTGCGCTGACTATATCAAACCTTGCATCATCTGCCTATGGGCTAAGCTTATGTTTCTTGTGTAAAGCATAACCTAAGTGATCAGTTTTTAATCAATTTTAGTATTTTTTGGGTCATAGTAACTGTATGAATTCTACGCAACAATGGCAAAACGTCACTTGGTTTGAAGTGGATGAACATCAAGATGGACAACGCATCGATAATTTCCTGTTTAGTCGTCTGAAAGGTGTGCCAAAAAGCCGTATCTATCGTCTGATTCGTGAAGGCCAGGTTCGCGTTAATAAAAAACGCATTAAAGCAGAAACCAAACTCGCAATCGGTGACCAGATTCGCGTTGCGCCGATTCGCTATGAACAAAAAGATGAATCTGCTGCACCTGTTTCTGACAAAGTGGCACAAGGCTTATTGGCCCGTGTGATTTATGAAGATGAAGGTTTGATGGTCGTGAATAAACCTTCCGGGATTGCTGTGCATGGTGGTAGCGGTGTGGCCTATGGCCTGATTGAGGGCTTGCGTGCCGCAACCGGTAAAAAGTATCTGGAACTGATTCACCGGATTGACCGTGATACTTCCGGTCTGGTGATGATTTCCAAAAAGCGTAGCGTGTTGAAAACATTACAAGATATGTTGCGTGAACATAAAATCAAAAAAACCTATGCCGCTGTAGTAAAAGGGCAGGTCAGTCTGGATAAACAGCTGATTGATGCACCTTTACATCGTTACGAGCTGGCCAATGGTGAACGTCGTGTCTGCGTGTCCCCGAAAGAAGGTAAAGAGTCTAAAACCCAGTGGAATGTGCAGGAACGTTTTATGCATGCCACACTGGTGTATGCATCTCCGCTTTCTGGTCGTACCCATCAGATTCGTGTTCATGGTTTGAGTATTGGTCATCCGCTAGTAGGCGATGAAAAGTATGGTCATGAAACAGAATATCGTGGGCCAAAACCACGCCGTTTGTGTTTACATGCAATGCGTCTGGACATTCCGGGCTATCCAGCAATTGAAGCACCATTGCCAGAAGATATGCAGAGTCTGGTGGCGCAGTTAAGAGCGCAGAAAGCGGATAAACCGGCTGCCCAATAAGGACTTATTTTTTCTTTTAATAAATTTAATCCACCCTCACCCTCCTTTGAAAAAGGAGGGAATTCCCCTATTTCTTAAAGAGGGCTAGGGGAGATTAAATTTCGAAAGAATCCTCTCCCTAAGCAGCACTGCTGAGCAAGTCTCCTTCTTGCACGTCGTTTAAAGCAGTGCTTTAAACTCGTTCAGGAGAGGGAACGTTACTTATTAAATAGTAATGTTGAATTAAAACTTCATTGATAATTCGACTTTATTGGTTCTTTTATTAAAGTCATTTGCTTAAGAATGAAAAATTCCTTCTCCTTGTAGGAGAGGGCTTCAAGACTGAATCAAATCTAGGAAATCTTTTATGAACTCACCTGTAAAATTGGTCATTTTCGATTGGGATGGCACTTTATTTAATTCAGTCGGTCAAATCGTGGCGAGTTTGCAGTTTGCCGCACAGCAGTTTCAGCAGCCGTTAACGGATGCAGATGCGAAAAGTATTATTGGACTGGGTTTACCTGAAGTTGCACAGCGTTTATTCCCGACAGTACCAGAATTACATACGGATATTTTGCAGGCTTATTCCGATCATTATGTTGCCAACTCATCAGGAGATTCCTGGTTTGAAGGCGTAGCGCGCATGCTCGCAGATTTACAGCAGCAAGGCGTGAAGCTGGCAGTAGCCACAGGGAAAAGCCGTAAAGGTCTGGATCGTGTATTAAAACAGACGAACAGTGAAGAGCTGTTTGTGAGTACGCGCGCAGCCAGCGAAACCCATTCTAAACCTCATCCACTCATGTTAGAAGAAATTCTGGCAGAAACCGGTGTGCAGGCTGATCATGCGATTATGGTCGGTGATACGTCTTATGATCTGGAAATGGCGAAAAATATTGCCATGCCAAGTGTTGGCGTAAGTTATGGCGTACATGCGCCTGAACTTTTAGCACAATTTAATCCAGTCTGTATCGTGGATGATGTGGCTGCTTTGCATAGCGCATTGTTGGCTAAAGTCCAATGGAAACAAGCAGTTTAATCCATTATCTTGGTTGTAATGAAAAACAAGTATTTCCTCGGTTTAAATTGGCTGGGGAATGCTGCAGATTTAAGCGCTGGTTCTTATCTTTTAGTCTAAAGTCGTAATTGTACTGATTTTATTCGGTCATATTATGGCAGTTATTTTGCTAAATAACGATGTGTTTTAAACAATAAGATTTTGTTTTATTTAATTTTTTATAAATTATTCTTATAGATAATAGCTATAGCAAAAAATAAAATAACTATTGGCACAAACGCCGGATTTTTCCCATCCTAAAACTGTTTATTCCTATGCTCGCTCTGAGAAAGGCAGTCCATGCGGATGATCAGCCTGATCATTTTCATATTTTCTGTCCCTCTTAGATGCCGGCATAAGCCTAATTTTTGCAGTTTAAGGAAACATTGATGTCGAATTCTGCTGTTGTTGAATCAGTTGCACAAGCACTTCGTAGCGCTGAATTATCACAAACTGCGATTGCACCGATTCGCCCCGAACTTGGCGGTGAAAGTGCTGACGTAGATATCGCCTATGCCGTTCAGGAAGTGAATACCGAGCGTGCTTTGTCTGAAGGTCGCCGTCTGGTGGGTCGTAAAATTGGTTTGACGTCTAAAGTCGTTCAAGCGCAACTGGGTGTAGATCAGCCGGATTTCGGTATGTTATTTGCCGACATGGCCTATGGCGATGGTGAAGCAATTCCAGCTGGCCTTCTGATTCAGCCGAAAGTTGAAGCAGAAATCGCATTGGTGATTAACCAGGATTTAACCAAAGAAAAACACACCTATGCAGACATTATCAGCGCAACTGATTATGCATTGCCTGCAATTGAAGTGGTCGATAGCCGTATCGAAAACTGGAAAATCAGCCTGATTGATACTGTAGCAGATAACGCATCTTCTGCTGCATTTGTCTTGGGTTCTCAGCCGGTTAAATTAGAGAATCTTGATCTGGTGAACTGCAAGATGGTGATGACGCGTGGTGAAGAAGTCGTGTCTCAAGGCGTGGGTAAAGCATGTCTGGCAAACCCATTGAATGCTGCTGTTTGGCTGGCTGATGAAATGGTACGCCGTGGTCGTCCGCTGTTAAAAGGTGACATCATCTTGACGGGTGCTTTAGGTCCAATGGTTGTGGCGCAACCAGGTGATGAATTCAAGGTTGAAATTGAAGGCTTCGGTTCAGTAACCGCTGCATTCGCTGCTGAATAATCAAGATTCCAAGAGAGTACATTCATGAAAAAGATTAAATGTGCAATGATCGGTCCAGGGAATATTGGTACTGATTTGCTTTATAAATTACAACGTAGCGAATGGTTAGAGCCGGTATGGATGGTGGGGATTGACCCGAAAATGGGTTTAAAAACCACAGCTGAAGGCGTTGATGGTCTTCTTCCTCATGTGATTGCTGATGACATCAAAATTGCATTCGACGCAACTTCTGCCTATGTCCATGCTGAAAACAGCTGCAAGCTGAATGAACTTGGCGTGCTCATGATTGACTTAACGCCTGCTGCGATTGGTCCATTTTGCGTACCACCAGTCAACCTTGAAACATTGCTACAAGCGGGCGAAGTACCAAACGTGAACATGGTGACATGTGGCGGTCAGGCAACGATTCCGATGGTGGCTGCTGTTTCTCGCGTTCAACCAGTTGAGTATGGTGAGATCATTGCAACTGTATCGACCAAATCTGTAGGTCCTGGTACGCGTAAAAACATCGACGAATTCACACGTACCACTGCGGGTGCAATCGAGAAAGTGGGGGGTGCGAAACAGGGTAAAGCGATCATTATCATTAACCCGGCTGAGCCACCTTTAATGATGCGTGACACAGTACATTGCTTGGTTGAAGGTGAGCCGGATCAAGACTGAATCTGTACATGCCATGATCAAGGAAGTTCAAAAATACGTACCAGGTTACAAGCTTGTAAATGGTCCTGTATTTGATGGCAACCGTGTATCAATTTACTTGGAAGTTGAAGGTCTGGGTGACTTCCTGCCGAAATACGCAGGCAACCTGGATATTATGACTGCAGCAGCTGCACGTACTGCAGAAATGTTCGCAGAACACGTGTTCAACATCGCTGAAGCTTAAAGGAATACCAAAATGTCTAAGATTATTGTTCATGATATGACTTTGCGTGATGGTATGCACCCGCAGCGCCATCAAACGACTGTTGAGCAAATGATTGCAATTTCAACCGCACTTGATGATGCAGGCGTACCTTTAATTGAAGTAACGCACGGTGACGGCCTGGGCGGTTCATCAGTGAACTACGGTTTTGCTGCTGCAACAGATGAAGAATATTTGTCTGCTGTTGTGCCACGTATGAAAAATGCAAAAATTTCTGCATTGCTTCTTCCTGGTATCGGTACGGTTGACCATTTGAAAATGGCACATGAAATTGGTGTTTCTACTATTCGTGTGGCGACGCATTGTAATGAAGCGGATTGTTCTGAACAGCACATCACCGCTGCACGTAAACTAGACATGGACACTGTGGGCTTCTTGATGCTTGCGCACATGGCAACACCTGAAAAATTGCTTGAAGAAGCAAACAAGATGGTGTCTTACGGTGCAAACTGTATCTATGTGACAGATTCAGCAGGTTATATGCTTCCTCAAGACGTTATTGATCGCGTAGGTCACTTACGTCAACACTTGGATTCAAGCATTGAGCTTGGTTTCCATGGTCACCACAACTTAGGTATGGGTGTATCGAATACTGTTGCTGCTGTTCAAGCAGGTGCAGTACGTGTTGACTTGGCATCTGCTGGTCTTGGTGCTGGCGCTGGTAACACACCACTTGAGCTGTTTATCGCTGTGGCAAACCGTATGGGTATGGACACTGGCGTTGACTTGTTCAAAGTGCAAGACGTTGCTGAAGATCTAGTGATTCCAATGATGCACAACCCGATTCGTGCCGACCGTGATGCGGCAACTTTAGGTTATGCGGGTGTTTACTCGTCATTCCTGTTATTTGCTAAACGTGCTGAAGCGAAATATGGCGTATCTGCGCGTGAAATCCTGATGGAACTTGGTCGCCGTGGTACGGTAGGTGGTCAAGAAGACATGATTGAAGATTTGGCATTAACCATGTCTAAAGCTCGTGAGTTACAAGCTTAATTTTTAATGCCGTGGTATTAAAATAAGTCCAATAAAAAAGCATCCGATTCGGATGCTTTTTTATTATGAAGTAGATTTAATAATATAATAAAACTCTGATCTCAGATATTTTAGTTATAGTGTTATGTGAAGATTATTTTAGTTTAATTTTTTCCTTAAACATAAAAACGATAAATAAAAAATATTATCTTAAAGTTTTTAAAAAAATTGCGCTTATTAATAAAGGAAACAGAAATTTGAATTAAATATCTGGTCAAATTTTTATTTTCATTAATCGGTTTAAAATCTAAGAGATTGAGTGCTTAAATCTGGGCCCGGAATATGCAGAGCTAAAAGAGCAAAAGTTTAATACTGTGGTCGGATTTTTTATTTAAACCGACTTGCGCATGATGGCTGCATGGATTTTATCAGCTGAATGGGGAACTCATCATGCGTCGTCACAATTTATGGATTGCAATGCTTGCTGCGACAGCAACTTTAGGGACAACTGCAACGAATGCAGACTTTATTGACGACAGCAATGTTCAACTCAAATTTAAAAACTTTTATCTAGACCGTCAGTATCAAGATGACTATTCATCACGTAACTGGGGTTCTTGGTCACAAGGGGTGACTCTGGATGCCAAGTCCGGTTATCACGATATCGGTGGTGGTGTGCAGGTTGGTGCTGATGTACTGGTGCAACATGCAGTCAAACTCAACGGCCATGATAAAAATCCGGACTGGGTTTTACCGCACGATGGCAAAGAATCAAAAGATCATTTCGGTAAAGTCGGCGCGACCTTAAAAGCCAAAGTTTCACAAACTGAGCTGAAAGTCGGCGAGTTATTGCCTGTATCTCCAGTCTTGGTATTCGATCCATCCCGTCAGTTATTAACGACTTATAGTGGCGCTTGGTTAGAGTCTAAAGACCTTAAGGATACCAAGTTAACTCTGGCGTATATTGATGGTATTAACAACCGTTATGACAACCAGTTCCGTGACTTAACTAAATTTGCTCCACCAAGTTTCTATGATACGGGTGCTGAAGCTGATGGCATGTGGATTGCGGGTGTAGACCACCAGCTTACTAAAGAAGTAGGGGCGAGCTACTGGTATGCCGATGTTCAAGACATTTACCAACAGCATTATCTGGGTGTGAATTACAAAACTGCGCTCGGTGAAAAAACCAAATTAGATAGCCACATCCGTTACTTCGATAACTCGGAGTCAGGTGACAAGCTGTATGGTGAGATCGATAACCAGGCATTATCTGTCGCTGCAAAAGTGAATCATGGTGCACATAGCGTAGGTGTGGGTTACCAGCAAATGTTTGGTGATAGTGCATTCCCGACATTGGGTGGCTGGGTGCCACAGCCTTATCTGGCGAACTGGGGGGTAGCGACCTTTACCGCACCAGAAGAAAAGTCATGGAGTGTTTCTTATGGCTATGACTTCTCTGAAATGGGTGCAAAAGGCCTAAACGCAACAGCAGTATATTTCAAAGGTTATGATCAGAAAGGTACTGGGGCGTATCAAGGTCAGAACTTCAATACGGATGAAGTGAATGCCATCGTGAACTACACTGTGCCAGAAGGTAAATTAAAAGGTTTGGGTGTACAGGCGATGTATATTGATGTGAATTTTGCCAATCCAGCAAAACCAGACCTGCAAGAATACCGTGTCGCCACCACTTATACCCATAAATTCTAATACCCCTATATTTTAAAAGCAGTCAGTCTTCTGGCTGCTTTTTGGTTTAAGAATGCAGTTAAAACCTTAGTTTATGTAGGGTTTAATTTATAAAAAAATATATAAAACAAACACTTAAATTATATCTATTTTGTAGGGTGCAATCGTAATTTTGTATCAGTTTGCTGCGGTTGAGCGGTTAATATAAGGGTGTACACAAGTCATTTTAATGAGTCAACTTGACGTCGAATTCTTGAAAATAGAGGGACACGCAAGCGAAAGACTGTAAGAGGAAGCAATATGAGCACTGTTCAAATCCCTGACTATCAAACAGATCCATTCTTTGGCTTAGAAGACAAATGGATTGAAACCGCTGAAGGCGAGTTGACCCATTACCACGAAATTGGTGAAGGTACGCCTATTCTATTTTTACACGGTTCAGGTACAGGTGTATCGGCCGCGGCAAACTGGTGGTTAAACCTGCCACAAATTGGTGAGCAAGCGCGTTGTATCGCGATTGATACCATTGGTTATGGCCAAACTGTGGTTGCACCGGGTACTGAATATGGTATCCGTGCCTGGGTAGATCATGCGATCCGTACGCTAGATGCTTTGGGTATCGAAAAAACCTGGTTGGTCGGTAACTCTCTGGGTGGCTGGTTAGCATTCCAGATGGCATTGGATTATCCAGATCGTATTTTGGGTATCGTGTCTATGGGTACGGGCGGTGCGAAACAGACAGCTGCACTTAAAGCTCACGCAAATCCAGTTCTTACAGAAGAAGGAATCAAGAAAACCCTTTCTATGTTTGTCGTAAACAAAGACCTGATTACTGATGAACTGGTAAAAGTACGTTTTGCTTCTGCTGCAAATGACTATGCATCAAATCGTTTAAGGGATGTGGTTGGCGCACGTGACCGTGACCGTTTCGAATTCCCATTAGACTTCGAAAAAATGAAAGACATTACTGTGCCTGTACTATTGATTCATGGTACGCAAGACGTGGTGATTCCGGTTTCTCGTACTTGGGACATCCTGAACATCGTGCCAAATGCTGATGCACATATCTTCAGCCAATGCGGTCACTGGTCTCAAGTTGAAAAAGCAGATGAGTTCAACACTGTGATCAAAAACTACCTGGCTGTACACGGCGTAAAATAAGTTTGATACAGTTTTAAAAAAGGATGGCTTTGGTCATCCTTTTTTATATCGGAAATATTTAAGGTAGCGCACCTAAGTAAGTTTGATTCTCATTTATTTGAATAAATATAAAAATCTAATAATTTTTATAGGTTCGAGCTATTTAAACTGAGAAAAATCCGAATGAAACTTTATTAGACTTAAGTGGTAAATGCAGTACATTTAGAGCTAAAAATACACAATTTGGGTCAAGGGCAAGTGACAAATTTAAGCGCCAGAAATAGATTCTTTATTATAAAATAGAATTAAAAATGGATTCTTAAGCATAAAATAATAAAACAAAAAAAGCACATGCCTATCATAAGTTGAATGGCATATGCCTAATGCAGGGAAGAAATAGGATTAATTTTGTTCGCTACGGTTAATATCCAGATAGAACACACGGGTCAAAAGCTCAAGAAATTTGCTCACGACATAGGATTTGTTGTTTTTATGGTAGCTGACATACAGGTCTAAATAGGGCAACTCCACGTCCAGCGGACGAATCACGGTATTATCCATGGTTAGTGGTGCAATATAGCCAGGCAAAATGGTACAGCCTAGGCCCATTCCGATCGAGTTGATATTAAATAAAATATTATCGGCCTTTTGCACGATATTGAGTTCAATGCCGTTGGCTTTGGCAAAGTCCAGAATAGCCTGGTTCAGGGTCAAGGACTGCTCTGCTGATGGAATAATAAAATCAATACCATTCAATGCTTTAACAGGAATTCTTTCGTATTTTGCTAAGGGGTGATCTTTAGGCAGGAGAAAAATCAGCGGTTCACGAATCACGAACTGGCTTTCAATTTCATCACTATTGAAATTATGACGGGTAAATGTCAGATCTAGATCACCTTTTTTTAACAAACGCATCTGCTCATTGTTGTTCAGGCTGAGCAGTTCAATTTTTAAATCTGGGTTCTGTACACGTAGATTTGGCAAGATATAGGGGAAGATTTTCATCTCGGCTACCGGTACAAAACCGATACGGAGCATTTGCTGTTTGGCCTGTGACACCTGACGTGCCATGGCAACGGCTTTGTCCGCCTGTGCAAGGGTGAGACGGGCCTGTTCCAGGAATACGGCGCCTTCTTCGGTCAGCTCTACTTTACGTTTGGTCCGGTTGAGTAGCTTTACCCCGACATCTTCTTCCAGGTCTTTGATTTGCTGGCTAAGTGAGGGTTGAGCCGTATAAAGTTTAAGTGCTGCCTTACTAAAATTGAGCTCTTCAGCAACGGTGATAAAGTAGCGAAGGTGTCGTAATTCCATGTCATCAACCCAAAGAGTAATCCAAAAAATGTCTTACTATAATTTCCTCAAAGTATAATCTATAAACAACTATGTCGTGAAGATTATTTTCCCATTCATAAACTAAATGCTCTGGCGGGATTAATAGATGTTTTAATATAAAAATTCACGTGCTTAATAATTGTTTTAAGCTCTTAATTGAAACAAAAAAAATATTTCCCGAAAAACGCTGTCAAATCCATCATCGTTGAAAAGTTGAGTCTATTACTTTGTGCCAAAGATAGGTCACAGGAGAGCTTTTCATGAGTGGAAAAATTGATGTGCGCGAAATCGATGCTTTAGTCGATGCACAAAATGGACGTATTACGCCATCTATTTATACAGATCCTGACATTTACGAATTAGAACTCGAACGTGTTTTCGGTCGTACTTGGTTATTCCTTTGCCATGAAAGCCAAATTCCTAAGGCTGGTGATTTCTTCAATACCTACATGGGTGAAGATCCAATCATTGTGGCACGTCAAAAAGACGGCTCAATCAAAGCATTTTTAAACCAGTGCCGTCACCGTTCTATGCGTGTGAGCTTCGCTGACTGTGGTAATACCCGTGCATTTACTTGCCCATACCACGGCTGGTCATATGGCATTGACGGTTCTTTAAAAGATATCCCGCTTGAAGATCGTGCTTACCCGCATGGTGCATGTAAAGAGCAATGGGGTCTGGTTGAAGTGAATCGTGTGAAGTCTTACAAAGGCTTGGTATTCGCTTGTTGGGATGAAACCACACCTGATCTAGAAGAATACATGGGCGATATCGCTTGGTATTTAGATGGCGTTGTTGACCGTCGTCCAGGTGGTACTGAAATCATTGGTGGTGTACACAAGTGGGAAATCGAGTGTAACTGGAAATTTGCAGCGGAACAGTTTGCATCTGACCAATATCACGCCTTGTTCTCTCACGCTTCTGCGATCCAAGTATTGGGCGCGAAACCAGACGACGAATCTTCTAAAAAATTAGGTGCTGCGCAAACTGCTCGTCCAGTTTGGGAAACTGCCAAAGACGCGATCCAGTACGGTTCACGTGGTCACGGTTCAGGCTTCTTCTTTACAGAGAAACCAGACGCAAACGTATGGGTTGACGGTGAAGTTGCCAACTACTTCCGTGAAACTTACGACGAAGTTAAAGAGCGCCTAGGCGAGACTCGTGCATTGCGTCTTGCAGGTCACAACACCATGTTCCCAACTTTGTCTTGGTTGAACGGTACTGCAACACTTCGTGTATGGCACCCACGTGGTCCAAACAAAACTGAAGTGTGGGCATTCTGTATTGCTGATGCTGAAGCATCTCAAGAAGTGAAAGAAGCATTTGAACGTTCTGCAACGCGTGCCTTTGGTCCAGCCGGTTTCCTGGAGCAAGATGACTCTGAAAACTGGATCGAGATCCAAAAAGTTTTACGTGGTTATAAAGCGCGTCAAAACAAACTCATTATGGAAATGGGTAAAGGCAACGAAAAAGTACGTGAAGATGGTATCCCGGGTATTACCAACTACATTTTCTCTGAAACTGCAGCACGTGGCATGTACCGCCGCTGGGCAGATTTATTGATCCATGAAAAATGGGAAGACGTAGAAAAAGCAGCTGACGAATATGAGAAGGAGCTTATGAAATGAGTCAAATCAGCTTAGAACTTCATCACCAAATTAGTCAGTTCCTGTATCGCGAAGCAAAATTGCTAGACGATTGGAAATTCCGCGAATGGTTAGATACCTTAGCTGAAGATATTTCTTACACGCTACGTACCACGCCAAACGCACAAACCCGTGACCGTCGTCGTTCAGTTGAACCACCTACAACTTGGGTGTTCAACGATTCGAAAGACCTTTTAGAGCGTCGTGTAGCGCGTCTGGAAACCGGTATGGCTTGGGCTGAAGAGCCTCCATCACGTACCACCCATATGGTGAGCAACGTGATCGTAGAGCCAACTGAAGTTGAAGGCGAATACGACGTGTACGTAACCTATTTGTTATATCGTACGCAAAAAGAGAAAGACATTGTCATTTACTGCGGTAAACGTCATGACAAGATCCGTAAAGTTGAAGGCGGCCTCGGCTTCCAGATCTTCAACCGTAAGATCACGCTTGATCAAGCGACATATAGCTCACATAACCTGAGTGTGTTCTTCTAATGAATAAGATTTTTGTTTGCCAAGTTGACGAATTAGACGAAGGCGAAGCGTTAAAAGTAGATTGTGGTGTAAACGGTATCGAAGCGCTGGCTGTATTTAACAATGGCGGTGAATTCTTCGCTATGAACGATAAATGCAGTCATGGTAATGCTTCTATGTCTGAAGGTTATCTGGAAGATGACGGTACTGTGGAATGTCCATTGCATTCAGCACGTTTCTGTTTAAAAACAGGTGAAGCATTGTGTCTAGTGATTGTTGAAGATGGTCAATTGTTTGTAGAGATGGCAGGAGAGTAAGCATGGGTTGGCTACAAGGCGAAGTTGCACTTATTACTGGTGGTGGTTCAGGCTTAGGCTGGGCTTTGGTAGAGCGTTTTATTGAGGAAGGTGCGCAAGTCGCTGTTCTTCAGCGTTCAAAAGCTAAAGTAGATGCATTAAATGAACACTTCGGTGGAAAAGTTCTTGCGATCGAAGGTGATGTAGCCAGCTATGCAGATAACGTTCGTGCAGTTCAAGCAACTGTGGAACGTTTCGGTAAACTCGATTGTTTCGTTGGTAATGCCGGTATTTGGGATCACTATGCCGATATCGTCAATACCTCTGGTGAGCAGCTGGAAAAAGCCTTTGACGAGATTATGGGCATTAATACCAAATCTCTGATCCTCGGTGCGAAGGCTGCACTAGATGCATTGATCGCTTCTGAAGGTTCTATCATATTTACTTTGTCTAATTCGGCACTGTACTCCGCTGGTGGAGGCCCTGTATATACTGCATCTAAGCATGCGGGTGTCGGGATTATGAAAGAACTGGCTTACGAGCTTGCGCCTAAAGTACGAGTGAACGCGGTTGCGCCGTCAGGTATGAATGTGAATATCAAAGGCGCGGCGTCGCTGGGTCAGGAAAATGTGGGCCTGCTCGATGCGCGTGATCCTGAGAAAATTGCACGTGGCATGCCACTGAACTTCTTGCCTGAACCGGAAGACATGACAGGTTCATACGTGCTCTTGGCATCTCGTCAAAATAACCGTCCTTTGACCGGTGTGTTAATTAACGCTGAATGTGGTCTGGG
>SPVA01000100.1 GCA_013530545.1 Acinetobacter lwoffii | reverse complement strand
AATCCAAGCCGCGAAGAATCAAGCTTCTAGATTGGAGTTTCGTCCTGGCTCTGGCTGAGCATGGTCCAGTACCGTGCTCGGCATTGCGGTTCCACAATTGGAACAGGTCACAAAAGCAGTTTTAGGCTTGGAAAGTGGAATCAAAGGTATAAAAAACAAAGAAAAATAATTACGCTGTTGTTTCAGCTCATAGCCCGAACGGGTACGGCAGACCGGACACAGAAACTGGCTTTTCTCAATGGTTTTAGTTTTAGGGCCGACGCCAAAAATAAAAAACATACTCTTCTTCCTATCTATTTTTCATTGTAGAAGTCTAGCTTAAGTGAAAAGCTGTTTTTATAAATAGTGACCTTGTAGCTCAGTTGTATGTGGAATCCGCTCAATGTCCCATTGTACTACCGCCTGTTGCAGCATGCATTGTGGCGTATCTAGATCAACTTCAGCCTGATGCAAAGCATTAAGTGCCTGTTTTAAGAGTTGTGGGGCCTGAGTCAAATCCAGTGCTTGGGCCAGATTCTGTTTTGAGAGTTTTTGTCCCTGATCATTCATCGCCAGGGGTAGATGCATATAATTCAGACGCGGATAACCGAGCAACTGCCCCAGATAGATTTGACGTTCGGTATTGTCCAGCAGGTCAGCACCACGTACCACATGGGTCATACCTTGCAGATAGTCATCGACCACTACCGCCAGCTGATAATTAATAATCCCGTCACGACGTTTTAAGACAAAATCGCCCAGATCTTTCTTCAGCTTTGAGCAGTGTCGACCTTGTAATTGATCTTCAAAACAGATTTCGATATCTTCGACTTTTAAACGGATCGCTTGATTGTCGAATGCCAGAGCTAGGTCACGGCAGGTATCCTGATAGATATGATTGGAACCGAGCATTTTACGGGTACATTGACAGGCATAAACCAGACCCTGCTGACGTAATTGTTCGATCACATCTGCATAAATATCTAAACGGTCTTTCTGGAAAATGATTTCGCCGTCTGGCTCAAGCTGAAAGGCGTCCATGGCAGGAATATCGGTGTCTTCAACCCGAACCAGCCATGTGCCTTGATTGGCTTTGGCATCGCAGTAACTGGCAACTGCGGTAATGAGGGAGCCAAAATGCAAAGGGCCGGTTGGCGATGGCGCGAACCGGCCCACATAAGCCATCCTGTTGTGCCCCTCCTTTTTTAAAGGAGGGGTTAGGGGAGGATTATTTACAGACATGCTTAACCGTTATTTTGCTTCTCTTTGATTTCTGCAAGTGTTTTGCAGTCAATACATAAAGTAGCCGTTGGGCGTGCTTCTAAACGACGCAAGCCAATCTCGATACCACAAGTTTCACAGAAACCATAGTCATCATTCTGGATTGCTTCGATCGACTGTTCGATTTTACGAATCAGTTTACGTTCACGGTCACGGGTACGTAACTCAATCGCAAACTCTTCTTCCTGAGTGGCACGGTCATTCACATCTGGAAGAGCAGTATTTTCGTCTTGCATCGTATTCAGGGTACGATCCACTTCTGACATCAACTCAGCTTTCCAAGCCAGCAAGATTTGGCGGAAATGCTGAAGCTGACCTTCAGACATGTATTCTTCATTTTTTTTAGGTTGATAAGGTTCAATACCAAATAAGCTAGCAGTAGAACCACCGTCAGTCGTTTTAGGCTTAGATTTGCGTACGCGCTTTGCAGCTTTCTCTTCTACAACATCAGTTTGATTGTCTAAGACTTGATTTTGGTTGTCATTCGCCATTTAGGGCATTCCTCATCTATGCGTATGATTGCTACGCAAAAAATATGGTGATATGCAGTTTTTTATCCACCCTGTAGAAAGATTATCCTCCTATGGGGGCCGTCATCATATAGACTTTTTATGCTTATTGATAGTCTTTGATGTCTGGACTATGCATATCACATTTCCTTTGGTTGCAATAAAGTAATGCAAAAAAAACAAATTGAAAAGTTAATAACCTGAAATTTCGGTATTAATATTTTGCTGGCTCAATGCCACCCGTTCAATATAGGTATCAAACTCACCATTTTGTTGCAAATGTAATACACGATAACCTGGTGCCGCCTGATCTAGCGCGAAATCTTCACTTTTAGGTTTAAACTGCACACTGGTCGATGGCGTGGATAAAAAGTAGATGCCATGCCATTCGTTGCAGGAATCCTGATGCACATGACCAAACAGAACCAGCTTGATATTCTGATGCCGAGCCAGCACATCTTTCAAATCTTCAGCATTTTTCAGCCGGTGCTGATCAATCCAGTGCGATTTCATCGCAAAAGGATGGTGATGACAAGCGACAATGACATGCTGATGTTTAAATTCAAGCAATAATTGATCCAATTGATCCAGTTGAGCTTGTTCCACCCAGCCATCCACCTTGCCTTGAACCGCACTATTTAACAGGATTATGGTCCAGGTGCCAAAATGAATGGCATGTACCTGATTCACGTTCTGGTGAAAAGGGAACACCCGAATGTCATCATGGTTACCTGGAATCTGATAATGCGGCACGTTTAAAGACTGAATATATTCCAAATATCGCTGATAAGTCTGTTCGACCGGCACCTGCGCCAGATCACCAGTATGAATCAGTGCATCCATTTGGGGAAAGCGCTGTTGGATCTGCTGCATCACCTCATGAAAACTCTGCTCGGGATTCATCCGGGCAAATTCCAGCTCTTCCCGGTTCATCAAATGGGTATCAGAAATCTGGATCATGGTCCAATCCGGCTGTGTACTTGTACTTGTACTTGACTGCTGAAAACTCATGTCTTTCCCCTTAGACATATTCCTGCAGTATGAATATGTTGTTGCAACCATTGCAAGGCCATAATGACAGGTGCATTTCTTAAGCGACCATTCCTGAGCAAGGCAGGAATGTCGGCATAATCCAGAATATGCAGCTGGATATTTTCCCCTTCATCCGGCATGCCAAAAATACCGCCCTGTTCAGGTAATTCGGTCTGGGCCACATATAAATGGAACAGCTCAGAACATGCCCCGGCGGAAGGATAGAAGCTGAAAATATGCTGTAGCTCATCCAGGCTACAGCCTGATTCTTCGAGTGCTTCACGACGGATACATGTTTCAGGCGCTTCATCGCCATCCAGAACGCCAGCAATCACTTCGAGTTGCCAAGGAGAATCGACATCGTCCAGTCCGCCAATCCGGAACTGTTCGATCAGGCCGAATTTCTGCTGTTGATGGTTGTACATCAGCACACCCGCTGCTTCTGGCCGATGAATCAGCTCACGTTGCAAAATAGGGGTTGAGCTTTCCTGATTAAATAGACGGTGTTTCAGGCTGACTTTTTCGACCTGAATAAATCCCCGATACAAGAATTCACGTGCCTCTACGCGAAAGTCTTTTTTATTATAAGAGGCCTGTTTAATAATATTCATATGCTCAGATAGAATGAATTGATTTATTTTCATCCTATCTGAGTTTTTTTTGAAGACAACTGTTTTTTTTACAGTTTTATAGTTTGTGGTATAAATTTTGACCAGAGTTATGGAAGCTGGCTTTCATCTGATCCATGCCGGCTTCTATTTCGGCCTGAGAGCTTGCTGGCTGATCAGGATTGGCCTGTTGACTGGCATAATCGCGAACATTCTGGCTAATCTTCATTGAACAGAACTTCGGTCCGCACATGGAACAAAAGTGCGCCGATTTATGCGCGGCTTTCGGCATGGTTTCATCATGCATGCTGCGCGCCGTGTCCGGATCCAGACTCAAGTTAAATTGGTCTTCCCAGCGGAACTCAAAACGGGCTTTGGACAGGGCATTATCCCGGGCCTGTGCACCCGGATGACCTTTGGCCAGATCGGCTGCATGTGCGGCAATCTTGTAGGTAATAATGCCATCTTTGACATCTTTTTTATTTGGCAAGCCGAGATGCTCTTTCGGCGTCACATAACACAGCATTGCGGTACCATACCAGCCAATCATCGCAGCGCCGATGGCTGAAGTAATATGATCATAACCCGGTGCAATATCGGTGGTTAAAGGCCCCAAGGTATAAAAGGGTGCTTCTTTACAGACTTCGAGTTGCAGGTCCATATTTTCCTTGATCATATGCATCGGGACATGGCCCGGACCTTCAATTATCACCTGAACATCATGTTCCCAGGCGCGGTGGGTCAGTTCGCCCAAAGTTCGAAGTTCGGCAAATTGCGCTTCGTCATTGGCATCCTGCACACAGCCGGGACGCAAACCATCCCCGAGACTGAAAGACACATCATAGGCTTTCATGATCTCGCAGATTTCATCGAAATGGGTATACAAGAAGTTTTCCTGATGATGTGCCAGACACCACTGCGCCATGATCGAACCGCCACGCGAGACGATCCCGGTTAAGCGATTCGCCGTCAGCGGTACATATCTCAAAAGCACGCCGGCATGAATGGTGAAATAGTCCACGCCTTGTTCAGCCTGTTCAATCAGGGTGTCTTTAAAGATCTCCCAGCTCAGGTCTTCGGCCACACCATTGACTTTTTCCAGTGCCTGATAGATTGGTACGGTTCCAATTGGTACAGGAGAGTTGCGGATAATCCATTCCCGGGTTTCATGAATATTCTGGCCGGTCGAAAGATCCATGATTGTGTCTGCACCCCAGCGCGTCGCCCAGGTCATTTTCGAGACTTCTTCTTCGATACTTGAACCGAGTGCAGAATTACCAATATTGGCATTGATTTTCACCAAAAAATTACGCCCGATGATCATCGGTTCTAGTTCCGGATGATTGATATTGGCCGGAATAATCGCGCGTCCTGCGGCGACTTCCTGACGCACAAATTCTGGCGTGATTTCGCGTAAATTCTGGGCACCAAAATTCTGGCCCGGATGTTGGCGCATATCGACACCTTCATGCTGGCGCAGGTTTTCACGAATGGCGATGTATTCCATTTCCGGGGTGATGATGCCTTGCTTGGCATAATGCATCTGGGTAATGTTGCAGCCACGTTTGGCTTTACGTGGTTTTTGGATATGTGCGAAACGGATCGCGGCTGTGCGGATGTCGCGTAAACGCTGGCGGCCAAATTCAGAACTGAGCTGATCCAGAATTTCGCTATCGTTGCGCTGTTCAATCCAGCTTTCACGAACATTCGGCAGACCTTTGTTCAGGTCAATCGTCACGTTGGGGTCGGTATACACACCCGAAGTGTCATAGACCATCAAAGGTGGATTATGTTCGCCGCCCAGACTGGTCGGGGTTTCACTTAAGGAAATTTCCCGCATGGGTACCTGAATATCAGGACGGGAACCTTGCAGATAGACTTTACGTGAAGCGGGTAGAATTCGCGTTAAATCGCGTGCTTCCTGTTCATGAGCGGAGAGAGAAGTTTCAGAAGAAAGATTCGTTAACTGGTTCATGGCTATGATCCTTATGAATGACATCAACGAATCAAGCACGACCAAAAACGTAGGCAGATTTATCCTGAACAGATAAAGCAAGGGCTGGGTTTTTAGCTGGCTTGATTCCTACGCAGGTATTAACCTGATCAGGTTCAACGGTACTCATGCTCAATTCCTGATAACGATAAAAGGAATCACATGATCTCAGCGAGGCATTACTCGCGCTCCGTCAAGCGAGGCTAAAGCTTAGCTCAGTTTAGGCAGAATAGACAGGTCTAAATCGCTCAACTTTAAACGAGGATTGATTTAGACATGGCGATATTGATTGAAGGTGAAACTGATCCCAACTAGATACAGATAGCATCGGTAAAGCAGTCTTTATCATATTTTTGTGAGGGCGGGCTGATCTGGGCATAGTACAGAATCTGTTCTGCTTCCGAGCGGTTTCTATAATCGGCAGGCAAGACTTGTTGGCGCTGTTCCGGAGTCATGTCCAGAAATTCCAGAAACAGGCGTGCCTGTGTGGACAGCGTTGATTTCTGGCCGTTTGATAGTCCAATAATAGTTTCCAGATGACTGGTATCCACAGCATAACGATCGCGATAATCTTCCGACACCGGGGATTGCTCGGTACCTCTAAACAGGAAATAGGTATATTGCTTCAGCAGATATTCAGCATCGCGTTTATAACTGCTATTCGGATAAGTCTTGAGATAGTCTTCCCAAAGCAGACTGCGGGCTGCAATATCAGCGGCTTCAATCTGCAGGCGTTTTTCCACCAGCACCGGTTCCATATTCTGTTCCGCCAGATTTTCAATAAAGGCTTTTTCAGCGGCCGGTAAATAAGGGGCAAAAATACGCGCCAGATATTCCGGACTGCGGCGATAATGTAAAGTGCCATCTCCCAGATCCAGCAGTTCTACATAAGCCTGCCCCTTGTGTTTTAACAGATACTGGTCACGTGAGGTGAGCTGTTGAAAATGCGCGTGCTGAATGGTCGGATGCTGGGCCATTTCCAGTGCATACTGCTCAAAGGCGCGTTGCTGGAACTCGGTGCGATCCACCTTTAAAAAGCGCTGATACATTTCGGTAGAGCGCTGCATCAGGTGCTTCTGCTCCGCCAAGTCCATCAACGGCAGGCACACTTTAAGATCCTGATTAATCTGCTCCAGCGCAAACGTCGTGCGCTGGTCATTAATCTGGGACATATTTTTTTCAATATTCTGGCACATGAGGCTAAAGTCATTGACTGCACTTTGCGTTTGCTTTGCCTCAGTCTGTTCGACCTGGATCTGTGGATCTGAAGGCTGTTGGCAGCCCCCAAGAAGCAGCACGCTACCAGCAATCAAACAGGCTTTGAATATCGACGGGAATGGCATTAACACTATGCTTCAGGACTCTGTATATAGGTGAATTCAGAAAATAACGGCCTTACTGGGAGGTATATTGTATAGATCAAATTAAAATACTATGTTTAGTATTGTGAATTGCTTTGTTACATTGCAGACAGAGATCTTGAAAATTGAATTAATCGTGAATAAAACGCGATAGTTATATTAAAAAGTTAATAAAAATCATACGTAAAAATTCAAGAGATCTCTTTAGTATGGCTTAGTTTAAAGCGCCAGCATTTTTTGATCTGAATGGCTGTTAGGGATGAACACTATAAAATGAAACTAAAACTCAGTGTCATGGCGGGGATATTGGCAAGTAGTCCGGCAGTTTTTGCACTGGATTTGCAAGAAGCCTATGCGCGCGCCCAGCAAAATGACCCGAACTGGCAGGCGAATGTGTTGCAGTATCAGGCCGATCAGCTCAATCTGGGGATTGCCAGCGGCAATTTGCTGCCGACCGTGACTTTATCTGGAAATGTGACCCGTAAAAACCAGTCCGTCAACAACTCAGAGTCTGAAGGTTTGCCTGCTGAATTTGGTGAGTTGCAAAGTTCCAGTACAACCAGCCGTCAGGTGGCCTTAACCGCACGCCAACCTTTATTTCGCTGGGATGCCTGGCAAGGTTATAAGCAGGTCACAACCTCGGTCGAACTCAGTGAAGTCAGTCTGCGTCTGCAAAAACAGCAGCATATTTTACAGGTGGCCGAAGCCTATTTTAATGTCTTGCGGCAGCAGTCTTTAACCACGGCCTATTTACAGGAAGAGCAGGCACTGTCTGAGCAGTTACGGATGATGAATGCTAAGCTCAAAGAAGGTCTGGTGGCGCGCAGTGAGGTCAGTGAAGCCAATGCCCAGTATCAGAGTGCCCAAGCCAACCGGATTTCGACTCAAGTTCAGCTGGTACTGGCCCAAGAACAGCTGGCACAGTTAATCGGCCCTTATCAGGAAAATCTTGCAGTATTACGCAACGATTTCCAGTTCCAGAAACCGGTTCCAAGTGATATGCAGTCCTGGACCGAATTAGCACAAAGCCAAAATCTGAATATTCTGCAAGCGCGTCTGCAAAAGCGCTATTCTGAAGATGCCAAACGGGTCGAACAGGCTGCGCTCTATCCGCAGGTCGAAGCGGTCGGAACCTATGGCTATTTAAAGCAAAGTCCGGCTACGATCATGTCCAGCAATGGAGATTTCGACCAGATTGGGGTGGAGGTGAACTGGAATGTATTTAGCGGTGGACGCACGCAAAAAAGTATCCGTCAGGCCGGCGTTAATGTGCAAAAAAGTGAAGCGCAACTGGATGCGGCTATCCGTAAAGCCAATACCGATGTGAAACAGTCCTTTATGCAGGTAGAAACCGATCAGGCCAAACTGAATGCACGTAAAGCCGCGATGGACTCTTCGGAAATTGTCTCACAAGCGTCCAGAGCCCAATATCAGGAAGGCTTAAAAACCATGGTCGATGTGTTGCTGGCACAGCGTAATGCCTTTTCTGCCAAGACCGATTATTTGAATGCCAAATATGATTATCTGTTGCATGTGCTGCAATTGCAGGCCTCGGTCGGGCAGTTAACCGAAAAGGAACTGGCAGAGCTGAATGCCTGGCTGATTGAATATGATTCGCCTCAGCCTCTATGAGGCTACTATTGTCATCAAACTTTCATCATGGATATGCTTTAATATGATTTATTATTGATCATTGTCCTCTATCGTTCAGGAGTAGCTTTCCTTGTGTCCAAATAATCCTGTATTAAGTCATCACATTTCTTCGCAATTTAATGAAGAACTGCAGGACGTAAATACCAAATTCATGACGATGGGCGGACTGGTAGAACAGCAGGTAGCTAATGCCATTCATGCCCTATTGGACACAGATGTCTCAATGGCAGTAGATGTGCAGTTTCAAGATAATGTCGTCAATCAGATGGAACGAGATATTGATGAAGCGCTGACCCTGATTCTGGCGCGCCGTCATCCTGCCGCGATTGATTTACGTATGGTGCTTGCCATGTCCAAGGCCAATACCGATCTGGAACGGATTGGCGATGAAGCCTCGAAAATAGGCCGAATTGCACAAAGCTTGTGTGAAGAGGGTAGCTCACCACGCGGTTATATGGAAACCCGGCATATTGGCAACCAGGTGCGGGTGATGATTCATGATGCACTGGATGCTTTTGCGCGTCTGGATGTAGATCAAGCTTTGAAGGTCATGTTGGCGGATGCGGATATTGACTATATGATTGAAGACCCACGGCATATCAGTCGTGTCATCAATGTATTGTGGGTGCTGCGTTCACTCGAAAGAATTGGCGATCATGCCCGGAATATTTCGGAACAGGTGATCTATATGGTCAAAGGTTTTGATGTGCGTCATACCAGTGTTGAAGAAATTGAACAGAAAGTTCAGCGTTAAATCTTAAAAAATTAAAATAAAAAAACCTCCGTACCGGAGGTTTCTTTATTGAGATAGAGAAGCTAACTATGAGTTTCTTCCTCGGCATCATCTTCAAAAGTTTTGGCAATTTTTTCAATATTCAGGCTTTTGGCCATCGCATCAAAGATTTCCTTATACACGCCTTGCTGATGATAAAGCTGGTCGTGCTCGCCATGCTCAGCAATCGTTCCTTCTTTCATCACGTAAGTATAATCCGCATCAATAATCTGCGACAGGCTATGCGAAATGATGATCACGGTACGGCCTTGCTTGATCTGGTCCAGACTGTGTTTAATCTGTTCCGTGGCAATTGCATCTAGACTCGCCGTCGGTTCATCTAGAAAAATAATCGGTGGATTTTTCAGGAACATCCGTGCCAAGGCAATCCGTTGCTGCTGGCCGCCAGACAGCATCAAGGCATCGTTATCATAACCATCCGGTAACTGTAAAATCTGCTCATGAATCGAGGCTTTTTCTGCTGCCTCAATTACATCCTCCATTGAGGCAGTAGTTTTACCATAACGGATATTGTCAAAGATGGTGCCCTGAAAAATATGATTTTTTTGTAAGACCAGACCAATATGATCGCGTAGATATTGGGTGTCATAATCTTTCAGGTCAATGCCATCCAGTTTGATCTGACCTTGCTGTGGTTCATAAAATTTATCCAGCAAACTGATGAGGGTAGATTTTCCGGCACCCGATAAGCCCACCAAGGCGGTAATTTTATTGGGGCGAATTTCCATATCAATATCTTTCAGGGCATGGTGGCCGTTTGGATAATAAAAATTCACGCCACTCAGTTCAAATTTGCCTTGGACAATCGGTTTCTGCTGACCGCTTTGTTCAATTTCATCATCGGCCTCCAGAATTTTGAAAAAGCTTTCTGAATAGATCATGGCATCATTCACTTCATCATAAATCCGGTGCAGGGATCGAATTGGGGCAGAGACATTATTAAATAGCAGCACATGAAACATGATCATACCGATACTCATCTGGCCATCCAGCACAAAGTAGGAGGTTAAAATAATGATCAGTACAATCCCGATCTGTTCCAGAAAAGTTTTCAGGCCATCAAACAGGAAACTGGTCTGGCGGGTTTTCATCTGATTGTCGGTCAGTTCACGCTGTAAACCGAGCTGCTTTTCCGATTCAATCGATTCGCGGTTAAAAGACTTAATCACGGTAATCGAGTTGATGATACTGAGAATGCCCTGACTTTTTCTCTCCCGACCATCGCGAAGACTGCGGCGCCAGCCCCCGAGTTTTTGTGCCTGCTTATAGGTCAGCCAGAAATAGATAGGAACAATAGCAGTCGCGACCAGACCGACATACACATTGGCATAGTACATTAGCCCCAAAGCCACAATGGCACTGGTAAATAACGGTAAAATATCAATAAAGAAAATTTGCACCAGACGGGTCAGTGAGCCAATGCCACGGTCAATCCGGGTCTGTAATTTACCGGCCTGGTTATTTTCCTGATTAAAAAATTCCAGCCGATATTTTAAAAATTTTTCAATAATCCCTTGGGCCAGATCCTGAGAGACAAAAATCCGCAGTTTCTCTCCATAGAACTTCTGCCCGAACTGGACAAAGGCATTGATAATTTCTTTGCCGAGCAAAATCGCCGAAATCGTGATCAGAATATGCCAGCCTTGTTCCAGTCCTTGACCGGTTTCGAGTAGCGAATTGATGCTGTCGACCGCATATTGCAAGGTAATGGCATTGACCTGTGCGGTGAATGAGCCAATCAGGGTCAGAATCAGCGTGGCAATCACCAGCAACCGGTAAGGCTGAACAAAGGGACGAAGTTTCTGAAACAGCTGCCATAAGTTCATAAAAGGATTATTTTTATTGTGAAAGTTGAATTCAGTCTAGGCAGGAATTAGGCTAGCCACAAGCATAAATGTTGTAGTCATTTGTGAAGAGCAGTTGTAATCCTTTAGGTCGAATGTCAGTATTTTCATGTGGATACTGGATTGAATTGATATGACTCTCGATTTATTTGCACCCCAGCCGCAAGCCAATGTATTACCTTTTGATGGGGTAGTGGAGGATTATGGCCTGATTTTGGATCAGGAACAAAGCCAGCAGTATCTACAGCATTTTCTCAGTCAGCTGGCCTGGCAACATGATGAAGTGCATTTATTTGGCAAGCACCATGTCACAGGTCGCCAGGTGGTCTGGTATGGCGATGAACATTATCAGTATCGTTATTCTGGTACGCTCAAACAACAGCATATTGAAATTCTGGTCGGTCATCCCTTTAATTCCTGTCTGGCCAATTTGTATGAAGATGGTTCCCAAGGCTTGGGCTGGCATAGTGATGATGAGCCGGCGTTATATACAGGTACCTCTCGGGAAAATGTCATCGCTTCTCTAAGTCTGGGAGCTACCCGTAAAATGAGCTTTAAGCATAAAATTCACAGCGATAAAGTCGATGTGCTGTTACACAGTGGACAACTGATTGTGATGCGTGGCGCGACGCAGCAGCACTGGAAGCACAGTATCAGCAAAACCAGCAAAGTTTTAACACCGAGAATTAATCTGACTTTTCGTTATTTTTATCCTTAAGAAGCATTTTGGAGTGTAAAAAAGCACCCTAAAGGATGCTGATTTAAAAAAATTTAAAAACAGATTAAGGCGTGATTCCGGCAGGATGGCGATACCAGCTTTCAATCAACAAGGCAGCCGCAATACTGTCCGCAGAGAGTTTCTTGCCTCGACCTTGAGCTTGGTAATGATCCAGTTCATCGCGTGCTTCACGGGTGGTCAAACGTTCATCCACCATCCAGGTTTCAATATTGGTCTGATGACGTAAACGGCGGGCAAATTTTCGCGCCCGTGTCGACAGCTCCGATTCACTATCATCCATATTCAATGGTAAGCCGACCAGAAATAAATTGGGTTGATGGCTTTTCACGATTTTGAGTAGTTCATCCCAGTTGGGAATACCATCTTTCATGGGAAATAAGGGTAGGGGATTGGCACTAGCAATCAGGGATTGTCCGACCGACATTCCCATTTTTTGTGTACCAAAATCAAACGCCATAATGGTTTGTGGCGCGTTTACATCAGGCATGTCCAATCTCGGAAGATAACCAGTTGCGGTCTACCCCCATTTTTTTATAGGCAGCGTCCCAACGGTCGTTATAAGGTAAATTAAAAATCAGATCCATATCGGAATCACAAATCAGCCAGTCACCACGAGCAATTTCCTGTTCCAGCTGGTGTTTGCCCCAGCTGGCATAGCCAAGTGCAATCTGATAGCGACCAACGCCTTCATTATGCGCAATGGCATCCAGAATATCTTTCGATGTGGTAATACAGACATTCTCGCCTACGGCAATAGACGAATGCCAGGTCGGCTGACCGGTATGCAGGACAAAGCCGGCCTCAGGGCGTAATGGACCACCTTGCAATACTTCATGCGGATTGACATTGTCTGCTTCAATATCAAGATCATTCAGCAATTCTTTAATTTGAATGCCGGCAGGTCGATTGATAATGATGCCTTGCGCACCATCTTCATCATGCCGTGCGAGATAAATGACCGTCTGGGCAAAAAAATCATCATTCGCATGCGGCGGTGCAATCAGACAACGATGTGTCAGAAACTGTTTGGTCACCTGAGCAGTTCTCCTTAAAATTAATTTCTTCGCAGAGAAATCCTATGATCCTAATAGCTACGTTACTAGAGCTTCTTGGATTCACCAAATTTTATTTGTCCAGATTGTAAATATTTAAGCCTGCTGAAATTTCAGCTGACGTAACTGACGGGCATGTTGCAAGGTGGTTTCACTAATCTCTACACCACCTGTCATTCTTGCAAGCTCCTGAATTATTTCATTTTCTTCAAGATTGATAATCGTGCTGCTGGCAGGATCAGTCTGCTGTTTTTTCACCAGTAGGTGCTGATCAGATTGTGCTGCAACCTGCGCCTGATGGGTAATACACAGAATCTGTACATGTTGGGCCAGATCGGCCAGTAAACGCCCGACAATCTCTGCGGTACCACCACTGATCCCGACATCAATTTCATCAAAGACCAGCACTTCCGCTTCGGTTTTTTCCGCATTCATGACTTGCATCACCAACGCAATACGCGAAAGCTCACCACCTGATGCAACCCGGGCCAAAGGCTGTGCCGGAATGCCTTTATTGGCAGTAAAAAGTAGCTGGATAAAGCTCAGGCCTTCGCTAGATGGATGTTCCAGAGGCTCAAACTTAAACTCAAAATGTGCTTCAGGCAGTGCCAGCTGTTTGACCTGCTCAGTGAGCTGCTTGGCCAAAGGTGCTGCGGCTTCACGGCGAATCTGATCCAGATGTTGGGCTTTATCCAGAAATTCCTGATAAGACACTGCTACCTGTTCAGCCAGTGTTTCCGGATCTTCCAGTTGATGTAACTGTTCCAGTTCACTTTGCCAGGCTTCATATTCTTCTTTCAGTAATTCTGGCTGGGTACGATATTTACGTGCCAGACGATGGAAGATTTCTAAAGTTGAATTCAGTACTTCCATGCGTTCAGGATCAAAACTCTGCCGATCCATAAACTGGCGTAAATTCGCTGCTGCATCTTCAAGTTCGCTTTGAGCATTCAGTAGGGAAGTATAAATCCCGGAAAGCTGTTCACTGCGTCCGGCATGCGACTCAACCCGACGCATAATTGATGCCAGTTCCTGAGTGATATTCTGTTCAGCTTCATCCAGCACATTCAGGCTATAGACACAGTCCTGCATAATGGCTTCATGATGCGAGAGCCGATCAAATTCCTGTTCAATTTCAGGATAATCCGTCTGAACAATTTCTTCCAGTTCTTCGAGTTGCAGCTCAAGGGTTTCCAGACGCTGCTTGCGTGTCGCTTGTGCATCCAAAGCTGCCTGATGCTGGCGAATATTTTTTTGCCAAGTGCTATACGCATCACGTACTGCTTGAGCCGGCGCATAAAAATGATAATAACGATCCAGCCAGTGCTTCGGATAAGGCGGTTCCAGAAGTTGCTGCTGACTATGCTGGCTATAGAGTTGTACCAGTAAACGCCCAATTTCTTTCAGTTCAGACAGGCTGCTCGGACGTCCATTGATCCAGGCCTTGCTGCGGCCGGTAGCAAAAATCACCCGGCGTAAATGAATTTCACCTGATTCGTCATCCAGCTCATGTTCTTTTAACCATGCGGCTTCAGGACTGTGTTCCTGATAGCTGAAACTGGCAGTGACATCGGCTTTTTCTGAGCCATAACGTACATAATTGGTATCGGTTCGCTCACCCAAACAGGCAGACAATGCATCCAGTAAGAGGGATTTACCTGCACCGGTTTCACCGGTTAAAACGTTAAAACCTTTATCAATATCAATAGCAAGATGTTCAGCTAAAGCAAAATTGATCAGAGTTAAATGTGTCAGCATAAACGCATCCGGGCTGCGAAAAGTTTGATTGAAATAGCCTGATGTCGGATTGGGGTCGCAACATGGCTGTGATTATTATAAATCAGGACGAATCAATTTCATTCTATCTTAAATTTTAGCGATTTATATATGCTTATTTCACTGTATTTTCGCAAGAAGCTGACTCAGAAGTCCGTTAATGCACTGCTGATTTTCATATTTTTGACATCCCCAATCTTTAAATTAAAGACTCAATTGAGCCTGTTTTTAAAAGAGCGCGTGCAGATCGAAACTTAAGTTTATCTATCAGCAAAATACAGGCCAAAACATGCTGTAAATAGAAGGGGTTCAGGTGATACAGAATATTTGATCGACGCCGACAAACTTCGATTGATTAGTTGAGGGTGCACATTTAAACTACAGCAATCAAAATATTACAAAATGCTTTATCTGGAGAAATCGCATGTCAGCTCAGTTTGATCATGTATCTGTACTTAAAAAATCTAATGTATATTTCGGCGGGTTGTGTATTAGCCACATTGTACAATTTGAAGACGGGACCAAAAAAACTTTGGGTGTCATTCTGCCATCAGAAAATGCCTTGACCTTTGAAACACATGTTCCTGAGCGTATGGAAATTGTTTCAGGTGAATGCCGTGTTCAGATTGGCGATAGCGAAGAAAGTGAGCTGTTCCGTGCGGGGCAGTCTTTCTATGTGCCGGGCAATAGCCGTTTTAAAATCGAAACCGATGATGTGCTGGACTATGTCTGCCATTTTGAAGGTTAAGTCCAGATTCAAGATCAGTGTAAACCGGGCAAGAAATTTCAGTGCGAATCGGTTAAACTAATCAGCTATAGAAATCCTGTGAAGTCAGCTTTACGGGATTTTTCTTTTGTATATAACTAATCTAGAGGTCGTTCATGGCAAAACCTGAATATTTTTATGGCGTACATTCAGTGGAGTCATTGTTAGAGCTTGAGCCTGAACGTGTCTTGACATTATTCACTCTCAAAGGACGCGATGATCAGCGTTTAAAGCGTGTACTGGAACTGGCTGAACCGTTTGGGATCAGTGTGCAGCAAGCCAGCCGTGACAAACTGGAGAAACTGGCCGGGCAACCGTTTCATCAGGGGGTCGTAGCCGCAGTTCGTGCTCATCCAACCCTGAATGAAAAAGATCTTGAATCCTTGTTGAGTGCGAATCCTCAAGCGTTGTTATTGGCCCTCGATCATATTACCGATCCGCATAATCTCGGTGCCTGTATCCGTACAGCCGCTGCAATGGGCGTTGAGGCAGTGATTGCGCCACGTGATCGTTCTGCAACGTTAACCCCGACTGCACGTAAAGTGGCTGCAGGTGGTGCGGACAAAGTCAAATTCATTCAGGTCACCAATCTGGCGCGTACTTTGGGTCAAATCAAAGAAGATTTTAATGTTCGTGTTGTCGGAACTATGCTGGATGAAAAAGCGCTGCCGATTCAAAATTTTGATTTTACCGGTACTGGCGTCTGTATCGTGATGGGTGCGGAAGATACTGGCCTACGTCCAATTACGCAAAGCCAATGTGATCAGACCGTGTATATTCCGATGGCAGGTAATCTACAAAGTCTGAATGTCAGTGTGGCTACAGGCATGGCGCTGTATGAAGCCTGCCGTCAACGTAACCTTTAATTGATGATGGCATTGTCAGACCGTACCCAAGGCTATGTTTTTTTAGTTGTTACCATGTGCATCTGGGGCGGTTTTACTTTAACAGCCCGCCTGAATGCGCTGTGGCAGATCAGTGCTTGGGATATTGTGGCCTTGCGTTTTTCTTTGGCCTTCCTGATTCTGATGCCGATCTTGCTTTATCGTAAAGAGGCCGCTTTTTTACTGAAAAAAGAGCCTTTTATTTTAGCTATGATTGGCGGGGTGATTTATTGCCTGTTTGCCTATAGTGCTTTTCACTACGCACCTACCGCCCATGCTGCAATTTTCTTGAATGGCTGTATTCCGATCTGTACCGCGATCATGGCTTTTTTTCTGATGGGGCAGGCTTTTGATAAACATACCTGGGCCAGCCTGATCATTATGATCGTCGTACTATGTCTCATGAGTATGCTGATGTATCGGGAAACTGGTGTAGCCTTTGGGGCAGGGGACGGGCTGTTTTTTATCAGTGCCATACTTTGGGCGATTTTTACTGTTTTATTGCGTAAATATCAGCTAACTGCATGGCAGGCAATGTGTGGTGTCGCGATCTGGTCGGCAGTGATATATGTGCCGATTTATCTGCTATTTTTACCGAAAAATTTGAGTGTGCCTGAACCCAAGCATTTACTGTTTCAGACCATTTTTCACGGCATATTTGTGGTGATTATTGCTACTTTAAGCTATGTAGAAGCCATCAAGCGTCTTGGTGCATTTAAGGCAGGCAGTATTACCAATCTTGCACCTTTTATTGCGGCAATTCTGGCTGTACCTTTATTAAATGAAACTTTAAGTCTGGCCATGGTGTGTGGCCTGATGGGTATGGCCGTCGGGGCCTTACAGCCGTGGCGCTGGTTACAGCATCAGGACAGTCTGAGCCGAAAATTAGCAGAACAAAAAAAGCAGTCTTAATCAGACTGCTTTTTTTATGCTTCAGCTGGCTGCCATGTTTAAATATTTTTGATGTAATGGTCTGAGATGAGCATAGAGATGATCCAGATGACCATCATTTAGGACAATATCATCGGCCATGGTCTGCTTTTGTTCGCGGGACATTTGGGCGGCAATGATATTGCGAATTTGTTCGATATTCTGGCCATCACGTTGTGAGGCCCGCTCAATTTGCAGTTCGATGGTGGCATCAATCAGTAAGGTATGCTGAGTGAGTTCGTGCTGATTGGTTTCAAATAAAAGTGGTGAAACCAGAATGGCATAGGGACTTTGCGCAGCATGTAGTTGCTGGATAATGGAAGTGCGAATTGCCGGATGGGTAATACTTTCCAGGGTCTTGCGTGCTTCAGGAGACTGGAAGATATATTCACGCAAGGCACGACGATTCAGTGAGCCATCTGGGTAAGTGCAGGCTGCCCAATTTCGACCACTTCACGCGCTACCACATCGGCATCGACTACCGTGATCCCTTGTGCTTCAAACCACTGACTGGCAGCAGACTTGCCACTGCCAATCCCGCCGGTTAATCCGAGTATAAATTTCACTTTATTGACCTAAATACACTTTCATAATCTGCTCGCCCCACAAAAAAGCAATCCAGCCGGCAATCGCGATATAGGGACCAAAGGCAAAAGGCTGATTTTCCTTGCGGACTTTCAGTAGGATAATCCCGATAATCGCACCAACCAGAGAAGACAGCAGCACAATTAAAGGCAGTAATAAAGGCCCCATCCAGGCACCCAGGGCGGCAAGCAATTTAAAATCGCCATAGCCCATACCTTCCTTGCCGGTAACGATTTTAAATGCATAATACACCACCCACAGACACAGGAAACCAATAATATAGCCCCAGATGGCAGCACCGGGTAAGGTATAAAGTGCATAACTATTTACCCCCAAACCTAGCGCGGCCAAGGGTAAAGTATAACGGTCAGGCAATAACTGGGTGTCAAAATCAATAAAAGTGAGTGCGATCAGCACATAAGTCAGGATCAGGCCAAACAGCATTTGTAGGGTAGGGCCAAATACTGCTACGACAAGGAGTGCACAAACTGCCGTCAGAATTTCAACCAAAGGATAACGGATGCTGATCGGATTCTGGCAGTTGCTACATTTTCCGCGCAGGACCAGCCAGCTAATGACGGGAATATTCTGGTACCAGCGGATTGGCTGATGACACTTGGGGCAAGCTGAAGCGGGTTTGCTTAAACTTAACTTAGTTTCATCAATCACCGGCTGTTCCGGATGCAGGAACATCTGGCAATCAGTACGCCATTCCTGTTCCATCATCTTGGGAGTGCGGTAAATCACGACATTCAGAAAGCTGCCGATACATAAACTAAAAAGCCCAACTGCGATATACAACGCCGTTGGGTTTTGAATAAAATATTGAAGAAAATCGTGCATTAAACCACAGAACCCATTTGGAAAATTGGAAGGTACATGGCAATCACCAGACCACCGACAAGCACACCGAGAACAGCCATAATGAGCGGTTCCATCATCGAGGTTAAGCCGTCAACTGCATTGTCGACTTCATTTTCATAATGTGTGGCTACTTTGTCTAGCATGGCATCTAGTGCACCAGATTCTTCACCAATCGCGACCATTTGTACTGCCATGGATGGGAATTTGTTGGTCACGCGCATGGCAAACTGTAGTTGTTGACCTGTGGCGACATCTTCACGGATTTTCATCACGGCATCTTCATACACGACGTTATTGGTAGCGCCGGCAGTGGATTCCAGTGCATCAATCAAGGGAACACCAGCTGCGAAAGTCGTGGCCAAAGTGCGGCTATAACGTGCAATAATCGCTTTATACACCAGGTCACCAAAAATCGGGGCTTTGAGTGCGGCCTTATCCAGAAAATCGCGGAATTTCTTGCTGCGTTTTTTCGCTTCAAGAAAAGCGGTAATCACGGCCCCAATGGCGATAATCAGCAGGAACCAATACTTTTGCATCCATTCCGACATATTGACCACCATTTTGGTAAAAGCCGGTAAGTCCGCACCAAATGAAGAGAATAAATCCTGGAAAACCGGGACCACTTTGACCATCAGAATGATGGTAACAATTAGGGCGACTACAACCACCGCAGCAGGATATTTCATGGCTTTTTTGATTTTTTGCTTGAGTAGTTCGCTTTTTTCTTTGTAAATCGCAACGCGATCTAGCATGGTTTCTAAAGCACCAGATTGTTCACCAGATTCGACCAGTGAACAGAATAGGTTGTCGAAATATTGTGGATATTTGCGCAGTGCTCCGGCAAAAGTATTACCGCCTTCAACCTCACCTTTAATTCCTAGTACAACTTCACGCATCGCCGGATTTTCCAGACCTTCTGCGACAATTTCAAAGCCTTGTACCAGTGGTACCCCGGCTTTCATCATGGTCGCCAACTGTCGGGTAAAAATTGTAATATCCAGTGTTGAGACTTTTTTCTTCATCAAGCCTTCAAGGATATTTTTTTTCTTTTCCCGAATGGTCTTGATGCTGATGCCTTGTTTCCGAAGGGTGACCTTGGCCAGAGCCATATTTTTTGCTGGCAATTCCCCCTTACGATCAATTCCTTCATAGCTGAAGATCGGCATCATCTGGCCTTTCTTTACTGCTGCCATACCTTTATCCTTATTTTAGATCAGCGCCCGATCATTCGCTGGTGACACGATTGACTTCCTGTAAAGAAGTCACCCCCTGCATCACCTTGATTAAACCTGACCGGCGTAAATTGTTAAAACCTGCACGTGCGGAAGCATCTGCAATTTCAAGTGCATTGCCGTCCTCCATAATAATTCTGGAAATTTCGGGTGTTACTTTCATAACTTCATAAATACCTACACGACCCTTATAGCCTTCACGACATTCATTGCAGCCCACCGGTTCATAAATTTGGAACTCAGGTTGCTGCAAGTCGGTTTCGGTAAAGCCCATCTCCAGTAAGCTTTGTTGCGGAATATCTGCAGGTTTCTTGCATTGTGAACACAAACGACGCGCCAACCGTTGTGCAATGACCAGGTTTACTGAAGTGGCAATATTGAAAGAGGGCACCCCCATGTTTCGTAAACGGGTCAAGGTCTCAGGCGCACTATTGGTATGCAAGGTCGACATCACCATATGACCGGTCTGCGCCGCTTTAATCGCAATCTCGGCAGTTTCCAGATCCCGGATCTCACCGACCATTACGATGTCCGGGTCTTGACGTAAGAAGGACTTCAGTGCGGCAGAGAAGGTAAGACCAACTTTATTGTTGACGTTGACTTGATTAATGCCTTGTAAGTTAATCTCGACCGGATCTTCCGCTGTCGAAATATTGGTATCTTCACGATTGAGGATATTCAGACCGGTATACAGTGAAACGGTTTTACCGGAACCTGTTGGACCAGTGATCAGGAGCATGCCTTGCGGTTTGTCCAGCGCTTGCATAAAAAGGTCTTTTTGTTCCGGTTCATAACCTAGTGCATCAATTCCCAACATCGCGCTGGAGGGATCCAGAATTCGCAGTACCAGCTTCTCACCAAACAGGGTAGGGAGAGAGTTGACACGGAAATCAATGGCTTTATTTTTAGAAAGTTTTAATTTAATACGACCATCTTGCGGTACCCGTTTTTCAGAAATGTCCATTTGCGACATGACTTTAAGACGCGAAGACAAGCGATTTGCCAGCTGTAGTGGTGGTGTTGCAATCTGGCGTAATACCCCATCTACCCGGTAACGTACCCGATAGATTTTTTCATAAGGTTCAAAATGTAAGTCTGAAGCCCCCATACGGATCGCATCAATTAGTAATTTATTAATATATTTGACAATCGGTGCTTCTTCACCCTTGTTACTGTCATCCTCTTCTTTATTCGGATCAGCAGATTCGACATCAACATCCAGATCAAAGTCTTCATCGAATTCAAAGGTACTTTCTTCGGTAAAATTCTGCTCGATCAGTTTTTCAAGTTTATTGTGTTCAACAATAATGGTTTCAATATTGAGTTTGGTGGAAAAGCGGACTGCATCAATCGCTTCGATATTGGTCGGGTTACTGGTCGCAACATATAAAATACTGGAATTTCTAAAAATCGGCAGAATGCGATGCTTGGTAATCAGCTTTTCATCAATCGCATCCCGAAGAATTTGAGCAGGATCATAGGCACTGATATCAAACAGCGGTTCGCCAAATTCGACTGAAATCGTTTCAGCAATGACGGTTGGAGAAAGTTGCTGCTGGTTAATTAACTCAGCCACAATATCGATTTTTTCTTGTTTGGCATGCGCTAATGCACTGCGCATATCTTCAGCCGAGATGACGCCTTCCTCGACCAAACGACGAATAAATCCGGTAAATCTTGGCGACCCCTGTAATGCTGTCATGCTATAAATGCCTACTCATCAAATTCTTTTAATTGCTATACTAAAATTATACGTTTGTTACGTAAAAATACCATAGCCAAGAGTGCTGCTAGCTTCCTCATCTCCAGTAAAAGCATGAACTGGTTGGAAGAAGTCCCCATTTTTTTAAGTGATAACAAAAAATAACCATTTTGGATAGTCTAAACTGAGAAGGAGTGATAAGAAAACTATTCTTTTAATTTTCCAATTCCGTGTAGAATGTGCCCAATTCAAAATATGTAAATGAAATAGGTTAATTATGTCGGTTTCGACGATTACCCCTTGGGTGATAGGTAACTGGAAAATGAATCCGGTGCAGGCAGATGCATTGAGCTTGGTGCGTGGTATTAAGAATTTGCTGGAAACTGCGCCAATTGCCGAAGATCAATGTCATTTAGGTGTGGCACCGATTGCCATTGCCTTAAGCCAGATTCAGGCAGAGCTGTCATCTGCGGTTCGTCCGATTTATACCGTAGCACAAGATGTTTCACGTATTTCTGGAACAGGTCCCTACACTGGTGAAGTCAGTGCTGAATTGTTGGCCGATAGTCAAATTCACTATGTACTAGTGGGTCATTCTGAACGCCGTGAAATATTTGCGGAAAATGCTGATATTTTAAATGCGAAAATCAAGAATGCCTTAAGTGCCGGTTTGACCGTGATTTATTGCGTTGGTGAAAGCCTGGAACAACGTGAAGCAGGGCAGGCAGAAGCTGTAGTGCTACAACAGATTTGTGATATTGCTGCTGTGGTTGAAGCTGAGCAATGGAAAAATATCGTGATTGCCTATGAACCGATCTGGGCAATTGGAACTGGTAAAACTGCTTCTCCTGAAGATGCACAGGCCATGCATGCACAAATCCGTCAAGGTTTAAGCCAGATCACTGGTTATGGCGCGACGATGGCGATTTTATATGGTGGTAGTGTCAAGCCGGAAAATGCAGTAGAGTTAGCAGCCTGCCCAGATATCAACGGGGCATTGGTCGGTGGTGCATCACTCAATGCTGAGTCGTTCCATAAAATTGCTCATGCATTTGCAAATACACAATAATTAGGAGTTCAGCATGCAAACTTTTGTGCTGGTAGTACATATTATCTTAGCTGTTTTGATGATTGTCTTGATTTTGGTTCAGCATGGTAAAGGTGCAGATGCTGGTGCCTCTTTCGGTGGCGGTGGTGCAGCGACAGTATTCGGAGCATCGGGTTCGGGTAATTTCATGACCCGTTTGACTGCAATTTTTACTGCACTGTTTTTCGTAACCAGTCTGACTTTGGCGATTTTAGCCAAGCAACAAACCTCGAATGCCTATAGTTTGGGATCGGTTCAGTCTGCGCCGACCACACCTGTACAATCGAATGAAACTTCACCAACTGCACCAGAAACGACCGAATAGTTTTAATTAATCCTTTCTTTTTTTCAGTGATACGACTAGAATGCGTCACAGCTGCGGTGGTGGTGGAATTGGTAGACACGCTACCTTGAGGTGGTAGTGCTTTCGGGCGTGGGGGTTCAAGTCCCCCCTTCCGCACCAACTTATAATCCAGAAATTTAAGTTGGTGTATGCAGCTGAAAAAACTTCTGTTGATGCGGGATGGAGCAGTCTGGTAGCTCGTCGGGCTCATAACCCGAAGGTCGTTGGTTCAAATCCAGCTCCCGCTACCAATCAATCCTTTTTAAAGGCGCAAACTTTCAAGAGGCAGCTTAAACAGGTTTTAAGTTGAGAAAATTAATTTGCATGTTGTTGCGGGATGGAGCAGTCTGGTAGCTCGTCGGGCTCATAACCCGAAGGTCGTTGGTTCAAATCCAGCTCCCGCTACCAATCTTTTAAAGATGCAAACTTTAAAAGCAGTTTAAGTTTTTTAAACTGAATGTTATTTGTACGCTGATGCGGGATGGAGCAGTCTGGTAGCTCGTCGGGCTCATAACCCGAAGGTCGTTGGTTCAAATCCAGCTCCCGCTACCACTTTTTCAGCGACAGATGACAAATATGCAGAATGATGTGGTTTTGATTGAAAAGTATAATTTTTGCACGTTGATGCGGGATGGAGCAGTCTGGTAGCTCGTCGGGCTCATAACCCGAAGGTCGTTGGTTCAAATCCAGCTCCCGCTACCAAGTTTCTAAAAAGAGGCTCACAACAAGGTGGGCCTTTTTGCACAGTGGGATTTGAAAAAATCTTAAATTGTGCATTAATTGGGGCGATTTACGCCCTTTTTTATTGGCTATCGTGTAGTGTCGACATTATTTGGTCAAATCTCCATGTTTCACTACTACTATAGTTTGTATTGGTTTGTAGTGGTCAAATAGATCATAAAATCGCACCAGATGACGAGAGTAAATGAAGCTATCAAATAAAACTCAAGCACTTCAGGACTTGATTGCACCAGCAGTTGAAGCCTGTAATGTAAACCTTTGGGGGATTGAATTCCTGCCACAGGGTAAATGTTCGTTATTACGTATCTACATCGACAAGCCAGTCGATGAGAGCGTTGCACCAGCAATCAATGAAGATGGTGAAGAAGAGCAGGGGCGTGGTATTGGCGTTCAGGATTGTGTGCGTGTCACGCAGCAAGTGGGTGCAATGCTGGATGTTCATGATCCGATCTCGGGTGAATATTCACTTGAAGTATCTTCGCCAGGCTGGGACCGTCCATTCTTCCAGCTCGAGCAGATGTCAGGCTATATCGGTCATACCGTAGCACTACGTTTGATCAGTGCGGTAGATAACCGTCGTAAATTCCAGGCCAAACTGGTTGCTGTCGATCTTGAAAATGAAATGATTCAGGTTGAAGTAGAAAAGCAACAGGTATTGGAGATCGACAGTCACAATATCGATAAAGCAAATTTGGTCTTCCAAGATTAATTTAATAAATAAAAATTTAACGAATAGGTGACGTATGGCACGTGAAATTCTGACCGTCGTTGAAACGGTTAGTAACGAAAAAGGTGTACCTCGTGAAGCGATCTTTGAAGCGCTTGAGCAAGCTTTAGTTGCTGCGACAAAGAAAAAATTCTACGAAGGAACACATTCGGAAGAAGCACGTTTACGTGTGGAAATCGATCGTAAAACAGGTGACTATCGTACTTTCCGTCAGTGGGAAGTGGTTGCAGACGAAGACCATGAAATGCCAGCTTGTCAGGATGCCATCTCTGATGTTGATCCGGCAAAATGGTCGATTGGCGACATTCGTGAGCTTGAAGTTGAATCGATTGACTTCGGTCGTATTGCAGCGCAAATTGCCAAGCAAGTGATCGTACAGAAGATCCGTGAAGCAGAACGTGCACTCGTAGCCGATGCTTACGAATCTAAAGTCGGCGAGCTGATCTACGGTGAAGTGAAAAAACAAACCAAAGACGGCTTTATCATTGACCTAGGTGACAATGCTGAAGCGTATCTTGCTCGCGAAGAAATGATTCCGAAAGAAATCCTTCGTCCGAAGCAACGCGTGAATGCGATTCTATTCAATGTCAACCGTGAAGGTCGTGGTGCGCAGTTACAACTGTCACGTGCTAAACCGGATATGCTGATTGCATTGATGAAGAAAGAAATCCCTGAGATTTCTGAAGAAATTATTGAAATTAAAGCGGCGGCTCGCCAACCAGGCGTTCGTGCTAAAATTGCAGTGAAAACCAATGACCACCGTATTGACCCGGTGGGTGCTTGTATTGGTATGCGTGGTACCCGTATTCAAGCTGTACAGCAAGAGCTCAATGGCGAGCGTATTGATGTGGTAGTTTGGTCGGATGATCCTGCGCAATATATCGCAAGTGCATTGGAACCAGCAGATGTATCGAGTATTGTCATCGATGAAGATGCACGTACTGCAGATATCATTTTCGCAACCAGCGATCAGTTGGCACGTGCGATTGGTTCACAAGGTCAGAACGTTCGTCTGGCATCTGAATTGACTGGCTACAAGCTGGACATGATGCTGGAAGAGGAATACTACGCCCGTCAACAAAACGAAGCGCAACAATATTTAGACATGTTTGTTACCCGTCTGGATATCGCGGAAGATTTGGCGATGGCATTGGTAGAAATGGGCTTCACCTCGCTTGAAGAAATTGCTTATGTTCCTGCAGAAACGTTTGATGAAATCGAACTGGATGCGGAACTGGTTGAACTACTGCAAAGCCGTGCGAAAGAAATTGCACTTGCTGATGCATTACAACAGCAAGAGAACATACAAGCGCCAAGTGAAGAACTTGTTGCAATGGAAGGCATGACAGTAGAGATCGCGCAAGCGCTAGCAGCTCGTGGTGTGGTAACAGTGGATGATTTAGCAGATCAGGCGACTGACGATATCGAAGATATTGAAGGTTTGGGTGCTGAGAAAGCAGGTCAACTCATTATGAAAGCGCGCGAATCATGGTTTAACTAGGAGGTAGTATATGACGGACAAGTCGATTAAAGAGTTAGCCCTCAATGTGGGTAGTCCAGTTGAGAAGCTCCTAGAGCAGGTTCGTGAGGCAGGTTTACCACAGCGTAAAGCTGACGATATTATTACCACCGAACAACAAGATAGCTTGATGAGCCATGTGAAAAAGTCACAGGGTTCAGAAAGCCAAGCAGGGCAAATCACGTTGAAACGTAAAACGACTAGTACGGCTAAAGTAGCCAGTACTTCAGGTAAGGCGAAAACGATTAATGTAGAAGTTCGCAAGAAGCATACATTTGTTAAGCCGGATCCAGAGCAGATCAAAGCAGAAGCATTGGCGAAAGCCAAGGCTGAGCAACAGGCCAAAGCTGCGCCTGAGCAGAATACAGCACAAGCTGCTTCTGCTGAAGCTCCAAAAACTGGCGTAAATAACGCGAATAAAGCTCTAGAAGCGATGCGTGCTGCTGCAAAGCAAACCAGCGACAAGCAAGAAGTTTCTAAAGCTGCAGTTGTGGTAAAACGCAAATCAACCAACAAGCCGATTGTGAAGCAAGTTGTTAAACCAACTGAAACCGCTGAACAGAAAAAGGCACGTGAAGCAGAAGCAGCAAAATTAAAAGCTGTTGAAGAAGCAGCACGTCGTAAAGCGGCTGAAGAAGCGCAGCAACGTACGCTTGAACAAATGCGTCAAATGGCGTCTAAGTACACCGCGGAAGATACTGCTGCAACGATTCGTGTTGTTGATGATTCTCCTCTGGCTGCCGGTCTTGTTGGTCAGGCATATGAAGACTCATTTGCGAAAGAAGACCGCGAAATCAAACGTGGTACGAATACGCCGAGCGCGCGTGCACCGAAAAAAGGTGGTCGTCGTGGTCAGGAAGAGCAAAGCTTCAGCAAACAGCCTAAGCGCGGTTTAAAAACCAGTCAAGGCAACAAGCACGGCTTCGAAAAACCTGTGAAAAAACAGGTTTACGATGTTGAAATCGGTGAAACGATTGTCGTTGCTGACTTAGCTGCGAAAATGGCAGTTAAGGTTCGTGAAGTGATTAAATCACTCATGAAAATGGGTGAATTGGTTACTCAGAACCAGGCGATTGATCAAGAAATTGCTGCACTTGTTGTGGAAGAAATGGGCCATAATCCGGTACTGGTTTCTGATACACAAGCTGAAGATAACTTGCTTGAAGCAGCTGAAGAAGCACGTGGTGCGCAATCTACGCGTGCGCCTGTTGTTACCATTATGGGTCACGTTGACCATGGTAAAACATCGCTGCTTGACCGTATTCGTCGTGCAAAAGTGGCTGCTGGCGAAGCGGGCGGTATCACACAGCATATCGGTGCTTACCATGTAACTACTGATAAAGGTATGATTACATTCCTTGATACTCCGGGACACGCAGCATTTACTGCAATGCGTTCACGTGGTGCGAAAGCAACAGATATCGTGGTTCTGGTTGTTGCAGCAGATGATGGTGTAATGCCACAAACTGCAGAAGCAATTGACCATGCACGTGCTGCAGGTACACCAATCATTGTTGCAATCAACAAGATGGATAAAGAATCTGCTGATCCAGATCGCGTATTGAATGAATTGACTGTGAAAGAAATCGTGCCAGAACAATGGGGTGGTGACGTTCCAGTGGCAATGGTTTCTGCACATACTGGTCAAGGCATTGATGAACTTCTTGATATTATTTCGATTCAAGCTGAACTTCTAGAGCTTAAGGCATCTGAAGAAGGTGCTGCACAAGGTGTCGTAATTGAAGCACGCGTAGATAACAGCCGTGGTGCAGTAACATCTATTCTGGTTCAAAACGGTACATTGAAAGTAGGTGATCTTGTTCTTGCCGGTTCATCTTATGGTCGCGTTCGTGCGATGACGGATGAAAATGGTCAGCGTATCAAATCTGCAGGTCCTTCGATTCCAGTGGAAATTCTGGGTCTTCCAGAAGCGCCAATGGCAGGTGACGAAGTTCTTGTGGTCAGCGATGAGAAGAAAGCACGTGAAGTTGCCGATGCGCGTATGGATCGTGAACGTCAAAAACGTCTTGAGCGTCAATCTGCAATGCGTCTTGAAAACATCATGGCGTCTATGGGCAAGAAAGATGTGCCTATCGTAAATGTTGTGTTGAAAACTGACGTACGCGGTACCTTGGAAGCCTTGCATGTAGCACTTGCTGAGCTTGCGACTGATGAAGTTAAAGTACGTATCATCGGTTCTGGTGTAGGTGCGATCACTGAGTCTGACGTGACACTGGCTGAATCTTCAGAAGCAGTTCTACTCGGCTTTAACGTACGTGCGGACAACGCTGCGCGTCAAAAAGCAGATGCAGACAGTATCGACATTCGTTACTACTCAATCATCTATCAATTGATTGATGATGTGAAAGCAGCAATGAGCGGTAAGCTTGCACCAGAACATCGTGAAACGATTCTGGGTGTTGCACAAGTACGTGAAGTATTCCACTCAAGTAAGTTTGGTGCGGCTGCGGGCTGTATGGTACTTGAAGGCGTATTGCATCGTAACAAACCGATTCGCGTATTACGTGATGATGTGGTTGTGTTCCAGGGCGAGCTTGAATCTCTTCGTCGCTACAAAGAAGTGGTTGAAGAAGTTCGTGCCGGTATGGAATGTGGTCTTGCGGTGAAAGGCTATAAAGACATCAAAGCACTTGATAAGATCGAAGTGTACGATGTTCAACTGATTAAACGGAGTCTTTAATGGCGGGTAGTCAACGTCTGAAGCGTATGGCGGATACAGTACAACGCGAGTTGTCAGAACTGATCCGTCAGGAGCTGAAAGATCCACGCTTAGGTGGTCTCGTGACCATCTCTGCGGTGAAGGTGAGCCCAGACCTGGGATATGCGGAAGTTTATGTCACTGTGATGGGACGTGAACTTGGCGATGAGCAAAGCCAAGAAGCCAATAAAGAAACTTTGGATGTGTTGAACAAAGCATCTGGTTTCTTGCGCCATGAGCTGAGTCGTCGTATCAAAACCCGTATTACGCCTCGTCTACGTTTCCATTATGATAAGACCAATGCATATGGTAACTATATGTTTGGTCTGATCGCTGAAGCAGTGAAGGACTTACCTGAAGCTGAAGCAAAAAAAGATGATGAATAAGTCTTAGGACTAAAAAAGCTACCTTCGGGTGGCTTTTTTTATCTCTAGATTTTTTTAGATTTAAAAGAACTTGAATTGCTTGCTCAATTAATCGAAATCATCATTACGATTGATTTTCTTTTCATAAAAGGTACGACGGCGTGAGCGCTGCCAAGGCAGAGGGCGTTCCAGCGTTTCCGGAACCTCGCCACTCAAAGAGCGTAAACGCAAATGTAATGCAGCCTGTGCCATCAGATTGGCAGATACCGGTGCGGTAATGAAGGCGAACAGGGTGATGAGCACTTCAGCAAAACCGAAACGGCCATATATGGCCGAGAACAGAATTGAGGCCATCAAAAAGCTGCCCAGGCCCAAAGTACTGGATTTGGTCGGGGCGTGCAGACGCATAAACAGATCAGGCAGACGGACCATACCGATCCCGCCGACCAACATAAAGAAAGCACCAATCAATAAAAAAATCGACACCAGTATTTCTAAAATTAAGGACATTTAAAAACTCCTAGTCGATCACATGGCCAGTGGTGAAATAACGTGCCAAGGCTGTAGTCGAAACAAAGCCAAGCATCGCAACCAGTAAGGCCCCTTCAAACAGGAAGCTGCTACTCCAGTAAATCCCTAAAATGACAATCAGACAGGTGGCATTCAGGAACAGGGTGTCGAGTGCCAACAGACGATCCACGATAGAAGGGCCAGTGATGAGTCGGATCAGGCAGAGTAACATCGAGACAGTGATAGCACCTAGGCAAATCATTAATGCATAAGGCAGAATAGTCATGCTTTTTCTCCTGTCTGTGCGCTGAAAATTTCAATCAGAGGCTGTTCGTAGCGCTGTTTGATTGTTTCGATTTCTGCTGCTTCATCCTCTGTGCTTAAGGCATGAACCAGAATATCACCACGATCCTGATCAATGCCTGCAGATACTGTACCGGGCGTTGTGGTAATGATCATTGCCAGCAAGGCATTGACTTCCTCATGCTCGGTTTCCAAAGGCACGCGAAACCATTTTGGATGCAGGTTCTTGGTTGGACCAAGTACCAGTTTTGCGACTTTAATATTGGCTACTACAATATCCCAAACCACGACAAAGAAAAGGCGCACGGCAGGAGCCCACTGGATATTCGGGGTATAGTCAATAAAAGGTGCAACCATTTTCGGAATGACAATCGCCAGAACCAGCGCGAAAAGCAATGTTCCAGCTTCCAGATTATGTGCCAGTAGAATCCAGCTTAGCCCAACGATCACAGAAACTAGCGGATGCGGGAACCAACGTTGCAGGAATGATACAGCCATTAAGGTCCCTCCACCGGTTTAAGTTGATTATCATCATATCTGTTTTGTTCAACATACTGCTGATCAATCTGGCGTTGCTTGAATTCAGAAATATTTTCACCTTCCAGAGTGGCTTCCGAAATCGTATAAGGAACCAGATGTGCATTCGGATCGACTGTCTCACCACCGTACTTGGTTTCAGGTAAATAGCTTGGATCAAAAGGTTGCACACTAATAAACTGGCCTTCTGCATCGCGTTTTAACAAGGCAGCTTCATAAACCGGATTATTTTTAATCTGTTCCGCAGTCTGATAATTATATTGATAGATCGGTCCGGCAAACACCACATAGGCAGTCAGGCCAGCAAGCAATAGATAGATTACACGATCATTACGTGCCGGTGCCTTACTTGGTAAAGCTTCATATTTGTGAAAATCTTCAGAATTAAGGTCATCCTCAGGTCTGGTCGAACGCCAGAACAGCACGAAACCAACCCTGGTAAAGGCCAGAATACTGAGGAAGCTTACCAATAAAATGGTCAGGATAATAATCATCTGATAGTCTGAATTGGCAGAAGCCTGCAAAATAAAGACTTTACCGAAGAAACCACTAAACGGTGGCAGGCCTGCCATCATCAAGGCAATGATGAAATAGACAATCGAAACCAGCTTGTTCTGTTTCATCAGTGGCGCGATTTTAAAATGATCCTTAAATTCGCCGCGCTGTGAGGTAATCCAGCCTGACAGGATATAAAAGGCTGCGCCAATCAGGGTACTGTGCACCATATAATACAATGCACCGGCCCAGGCTGCAGTCGTATTCATACCGATTGCTACCAGAATTGTTCCGACTGAAGACAGCACCATAAAGCCGATAAAACGGCGCAGACGTTCTGTGCCGATTGCACAAATCACGCCATAAACCGACGTAATCAGACCAATCACCAGCAGGCAATTCATCAGAATCTGGTGGCTGTATTCATCATCAAAAACAGTTCCATTAATCCGTAAAATTGCATACACCCCGACTTTGGTCATAATGGTAAAGAGTGCTGCCACAGGTGTGGTGGCTACGGCATAGGTTTTGGGTAACCAGAAGCCGAGCGGTAACATCGCTGCTTTAATTCCAAACACGACAAACAGCATTAATCCACCAGCAACCGCCAGCTTGTGCTGATCTTCAGCGAGGGTAGGCATCAAGCGGGCCACATCTGCCATATTCAGACTGCCGACACTGCCATAAATCATCCCGAGTCCAATCAGGAACAGGGCAGAAGCAAACAGGTTGATGGTGACGTAATGGATTCCCAGCTGGAAACGGGCCTTGCCTTGTCCATGTAGCAGTAGTACATAGGATGCCATCAACAATATTTCAAAAAACACGAACAGGTTAAACAGGTCACCGGTCAGGAAGGCACCGGTCAAACCCATGAGCAGGAAATGCACCATGGCATGGAAATAACGCCCACGCATATCCCATTCTTTACTGGCATACCAGAGCACCGGCACTGCAAGGGCATAGGTCAAAACCAGCATCATCGCAGAGAGCTGATCGAGAACCAGTACAATACCAAAAGGTGCGACCCATTCGCCCAGCGTATAAACATTGATCTGACCCTGACTACTGTCTACTAAATAGCTGACAGCAATGATCAGGCCCAAGATACTTGAGACATAGCTGATACCCCGACGCCAGGGCTGACGCCAGTCCGTCGCCAGAGAGCCTGAACCCGGGTTGCCTAAAAGAACCAGGACAAAAGCGGTAAAGGCCGGTAAAAGAATACTGAAAATAGGGGTATGTTGATTCCAGAAATTGAGAAGATCAGTCATTAAGGCTCATCCTCGCGCGGGTCAAGATTTGGTATTTCTTCTTTGGAGTCAACGTGGTCTGTTCCTGATTCGTAGCGGCTACGCAATGCCAGTTGGACAATAAAGGCAGTGGTGGCAAAGCCAATCACGATGGCTGTCAGCACCAGTGCCTGAGGAAGGGGATCGGTCACTTTCGAGGCTTCAGTCAATACTGCAGGCGAATTCATCTGAATTCGGCCCATGGCAAATAAAAACAGGTTGACTGCATAACCAATCATGGCGAGACCCAACACTACCGGGAAGGTACGGGCACGTAGGATCAGATAAATGCCTGTGGCCGTCAGCAGGCCAATCGCAGAGGCTAATAAAAATTCTAAACTGATCATTCTATTATCCTCTTGGTACAGGGCCAGTCATGCTTGAGTGACGTGAATCGCCCAAGACTGAAATCATCAGCATCGTTGCACCCACAACAGTGACATAGACGCCAACATCAAACAGCGCAGCCGAAGCCAAATGCATTTCTCCAATCATTGGCGGAGAGACATAAATATGTGCACTGGTCAGGAATGGACGTGACCAGAACCAGGCTGCGATTCCAGTCAATCCTGCAATCGTTAAGCCGATCCCGATCCAGATTTCATACAGGCGACCGGATTTGGCGCCAAGCAACTGTTCGGTTTTGTCCTGTCCCACTGCGATATATTGAATAATAAGTGCCAGTGAAGTCACTAGTCCGGCAATAAAACCACCGCCCGGCAGGTTATGGCCACGCATAAAGATATACAGGCTGACTACCAGCGCGACCGGCAAAATCCAGGATGCGGTAATACGCAACATCAGCGGGGATGGGTTAAAACGATAGGTCAGGCCCTGGGTCATGGTGGTGCCATGCGCACGCATGCCATCCATCAGGCTGAGTACACCAATCGCTGCAATGCCGAGTACAGTAATTTCGCCGAAGGTATCGAAACCACGGAAATCGACCAGAATTACATTCACGACATTGGTTCCGCCGCCCAGTGGAATCGACTGTTGCAGGAAGAACCATGAAATGGAATTGTGATCACGGGTCATGATCAGCCAGGCAATTGCCGCAATCCCGAGACCGCCGCCCAAGGCAATAATGGCATCACGCCAGCGACGGGTCGGACTCGATTCATACGGTGTTAACTGAGGCAGTAAAGATAAACTCATCAGTAGTAGAACCGTGGTGACCACATCGACCGTAATCTGGGTCAATGCCAGATCGGGCGCCGAGAAGCCGATAAAGACCATGGTGACGACCAGGCCGACTGCACCGCTAATCAGTACCGCTTTAATCCGCTCATGATGGAACCACAGCAGCATCCAGCAGGCAGAGAACAGCAGTAACCACAAGATAATCGCCAGGGCAGGGGCATGGGTCAGCTCGCGTGTACCCGTACCCACTGCATTGCTGAGTAATGGGAACCCCACCAGCCCGACGGTAAAAATTACAATCCACAATAAATAGCTTTGCAATTTGCCATTTTCAGTGGCACGGCGGAAACGGCGTGAATTCAGCAGCAAATTTTTCAAAAACAGGTCGAACAGCACTCGGCCCTGTAAGCGGCCCAGTTTTGGATCCAGGTCGATTTCACGTAAGGCGCCACCTTTGGCGAGAGAAAAGTAAAAGATTATTCCGCCGAGCAGAGAAATCACACTCATCAGAAGGGGCAGGTTGAAACCATGCCAAAGCGCCAGATGAGTGCCTTCAAAGGCAAAATTCTGGGTGGTGGCTTGAGTAGTGCTGTTGACAATTTTTTCCACCAGAAGAGCCGGTAATAGACCGACTAAAATACATAAAATTGCTAACAAAGTGGCCGGTGCGCGCATACCAAAGGCAGGTTCATGTGCATCTTTATTCGGGACCTGCTTGCCTAGCGGACCATCGAAAAAGACTCCATGCACCAGTCGAATGGAATAAGCCACCGCAAAAATCCCGGCCAGTGTCGCGACAATAGCAGAGCCGACCATAAGTGGACCACTTAAACTGGCGACCAGTTCGGTAAAGAACATTTCCTTAGACAGGAAACCATTGGTCAACGGTACACCCGCCATGGATGCTGCCGTGATCATGGTCAGCGTGGCGGTAAATGGCAGTAATTGCCATAGGCCAGACAGTTTACGTAAGTCACGAGTCCCGGATTCATGATCGATGATGCCGGCAATCATAAACAGTGCCGCTTTAAAGGTGGCATGGTTAATAATATGGAAAATCGCTGCTGCAACAGCCAATGGTGAACCAATCCCGAGCAGACACATGATCAGACCTAAATGGCTGATGGTGGAATAGGCGAGCAAGCCTTTCAGGTCTTCCTTAAAAATGGCAAAGAAGGCGGCCATGCACAGGGTAAACAGACCAACAAAGGTCACAATATTATGAAACAGTGCAGCACCGGCAAAGATCGGGAGCAAACGTGCTACCAGGAATAAACCGGCTTTGACCATGGTGGCCGAGTGCAAATAGGCAGAGACCGGTGTCGGTGCAGCCATGGCATTGGGCAACCAGAAGTGAAACGGGAACTGCGCACTTTTGGTAAAGGCGCCGAGTAAAATCAGCAACAAGGTTGGAACAAATAAATGATGGGACTGAATCTGTTCAGTCATCATCAGGATTTGATCAAGCTGATAGGTGCCGGTAATTTGACCGAGCAGGACAAAACCGCCCAGCATCGCCAGACCACCCATTCCGGTAATGGTCAGGGCCATACGTGAGCCACGTTGTGCCGCTTCGTAATTGCTCCAGTAACCTACCAGCAAGAAGGAGGAAATACTGGTTAGTTCCCAGAAAACCAATAAGATAATCAGGTTATTCGACAATGAAATTCCGAGCATCGCCGCCATAAACAGCATCAGCAGGAGATACAGTTTGCTCAGTGAATTTTTTGGATTAAGGTAATAATAGGCATAAATATAAATCAGGGTACCAATTCCGCTGATCAGCAAGGCAAACAGCAGTCCCAGAGAATCCAGGCGAAAACTGAAATCGATGCCGAGCTGGGGCAGCCAGGACCAGGTCTGGGTCATCACTGCGCCGTCAAATATGGCAGGCGCCTGACTCAATAATAATAAGAAACTGCTGAGGCTGACACCAATTGCCCCTAAAGCCGTTACCCCGCGCGAAAATTGCTTCAGCCACGAGACAAGGGTTGTGCCTAATACTAACGGTAACAATATAATAATCGGCAGCACACTCGTATCCATTGTCATGATTTAGGTTTTGACCAACCTAAGGTGAATCTTTATCTTTCAAGGACTACAGAACCACAAGGAGCGACCCAAACTTCTCAATCTTGAAAGCCAAAAGAATATTCAAAAAGAATATAAAACAGTTGTATTGCGCAACTTATAAACGATAGCAAATTCCGATTTTACAATGAAATTCGCAAATAAAACCGATCATATTACAGGATAACAACAACATCAACGTTTTTATGTAGAACTTATAAATTATACGCCGGCTCGGTTTTAACAGGCGCTGCATGCTTAAACAGATCATCCAGAAGTGACCGAAAATTAAGATTAAATTGCAGGCATTGATTGTAAATTTGACTCAAAATAGTTTAATCAGGGCAAAAAGAGAATGCTGAAAAGGCTTCCTTGTTTACTCAAACAGTCGCTCTTATTTTTTTGAATCTGTTTAGAGCGACTGAGGTAGCGTCGGATGATGCTCCTGAGCAAGTAAAGCGAGCAATTCTTGTTGCTGTTCCGGATTTAACTGTTGTTGAATCATTTGCAATACAGCAAGCGGTGTGATGGGTTCGGTGACCGTTTCCAATAAAGTATCTTCGGGCGAGATATCTTTATTTCGCTGCAGTTCCAGCTCTGCGTAGATCTGATCAAACTGGGTTTTCATACTTTCAAGATGAATGGGGTGCAGCTGTTTATTTTCCAGTTTCAGACATTGAAAGGCGTGTGCCTGTTCCAGTAATTCAGGCCGGTTGCCGGTCGCAATAATCTGCAAGTTAGGAAAAGCCTGATGCAGGCGTGACAGGATTACTGCTGCCATCTCCTGATCCAGTTGATGATCAATCGCATCAATCAGTAAAACACCTGTACCTTCCTGACATGGAAATAAACTATTGGGATTCAATAGACAAAGACGCCGCACAATATCACCCACCAGCGCAATCCAGTTGCGGATACTGTTGGGCAGTTGCTGGAAGCTAAAGGTCTGTTGCTGATAGGTTACCATCAGTTGCAGCTTGGGCTGGTATTTTAAATATATCTGGCTGACTTCTGGCATGATCAGCGACAGGGCCTGTTTTAAAGCGGTGAGATTTGGTGCATGCAGATGTGCCTGGGCTTTCTCGATCTGCCGAGCCAGTTCATCTCCGCGACTGTTTTCAGGCTGCTGCAAGGCACGCGCCAAAATCTGGTCCATAATCTTGGCACTTTGCGCATTTTCAATATCACTGATTTCACGAAACCATTCAAAAAAACGAGCAAAGGTGGTGAAAGGAATCGCAGCGATTTCATAAGCATGTGCGGACTGGAGAATGGCCGGGTTATTTTTGCTGAGCAGATTGACTTCATTGGTAAAGCGTTCAGCAGGATAATAGGCAATTAGCGGCAAACCGAGCAGGGGATCGTGCAAGCGGGCTTTGTGATACAGGCTGAGCATGCTTTCAAGCTGTGAGGTTTCTGCTTTGCTAAAACCCAGACCCTGACTGTTTAGGGTCTTGTAGATTTGCCATGAACAGCTTTGTAGGTTTGCAGGCTCAGACTGACTGGATTCTGGCAAGCTGCCCATCTCTTCAGGAAAACCAATCCGGATGTCAATTTTGGATTGCAGCCGGTTTTGCATGATGTCCTGATCTTGCATCACAAGACCGGCAGCACGGCTGTCGCGATAACGGGCTGCAAACCAGGTCAGTGCCTGATAGCTAAAACGTAAAAGCGTAGTTTTGCCAGTTCCCTGATTGCCCAGAATCAAGGTGACCGGGCATTGCGGATAATTAAACTGAAGCTGAATGTCGGAAAAATGCAGGGTATGTTTCAGTTGAAACGCTTGGATGTGCATAGATCACCTGTCCTATGAGGTTTACATCCATGCCATGCACTTTAACCGACTGCCTGCCGAAGCGACTGTGGCATTTTGATCTTCAGTTGCTGAATCAGGTCATAAATGTGATGAATATTTAAACTCACTTTAGCACGTGTACAGGCCACGTAAAGTAATCTTAATTCTTCATCACTAATTTTATGGTCTTTTACATTCAGCTTAAATTGATAGTCATCTTCAATATGAACCCGATCCCATTCCAGACCTTTGGCCTTGTGTGCCGTGGAAATAATATAATCGGCTTGGGCAATTGGGGTGATTTTAGCCAGGGCTTTCTTTAGTGGATCAGTCCCATGTTCGTCCACCAGTTTGACCAGTGGCTTGATGTCACTACCTTCATTGGTTTCACAATATTCATGGACATCATGCCAGGAGTTGAACCAGGCTAGTTCCGGCACATCAACCACACGTTTGCCCTGTTTCAGCATGGCAGCCGCATCGACAAAACGATTCAGTTTGACATGGTCGGCTTGCAGGCTGACTTTATCACCACGAACTAAACCCGCTAATAACAATTCCATGGCGCGGGCATTGGTCCGGCATAAAATTGCATCGCGCATTTTGGTATGCGGTTTATTCACGACTTTAGAGTCTAATTGCGGATTGCCGAGTAAAGGCACAGTTTCATTTAAGGCACCTAAAATGGCATTGGCATTCAGGGCAATTTCAGGACCGAAACGAAATGAGGTGGTCAGACGTGATTCTGGTAAGGGCAGTTGCTGCATGGCATTGACTGCACCACGCCAGGCATAAATCTGCTGATGCGCGTCTCCGACATAAATCACCTGGGTGCTGCGCTGTTTCAGCAAAATCCCCAGCATTAAGGGATCGGCATCCTGTGCCTCATCGAATAGCACATAATCGGCCGGGATATTCGGTTCAGACAGCGCCCAGAGTTTCAGGTAAATGTCATGACCGATGCCGGCCTGATGATTTGGATCAATCGACTCTAACCAGCGTCGCTCGACTGCCGGATAAAGTTTCTTCTGTAAAGTCTCGATATCATCCGAATGCAGCCAGCTTGGCGCCTGAATATGCCGCGGGGCAGGATACTGCGAACTGGTCGAGCAGAAATAGCCGACCGCATTGGCAACCAAACTTGCCAGACGAGAAGGCATCAATACATATTTTTCATAACGCCCACCCATCATACGGCGCATGGTCATCGGTTCAAGCCGGTATTCTTTGGCAATAAAACTTGGACTCAAGCGTGGCAAGCGCAGTTTGTCAGTGACTCCACGTGGAACACTGCGAAACGCCAGCGAGTGAAAAGTGCGGCAATCGACACCTCGGTGAAACTTGGCCTGCGCTTCACTGGCAATGGCCTTGTTAAAAGCCAGATACATGCCACGTCTTTGTGGCATGGCATCACTGATCATTTGCAGGGTAGTGGTTTTACCTGTGCCCGCATAGGCAATCACCTTAAAGGATTTACCCAGACGTGCGTTATCAATGGCAGTGGCCTGCTCATAGGTCGCGGTCGGTTTTTTTAAATCAGACACAGATGAATTCAAGGCTTAATGCTGACGGTTGGCTTTTTCAACCAGGCCGGATAAGCCTTGGCGACGTGCCAGTTCATTTAATACCAATTGCACATCCAGGTCGAAATAGCCGAGCATGACGATAGTATGGAACCACAGATCTGCCACCTCATAAATCAGATCATTTTTATTGTCTTCAGAGACCTGAGCGTTGAAATCTTTGGCAGCCAGCACGGTCTCAAAGCTTTCTTCACCGACTTTTTCCAGAATCTTGTTCAGGCCTTTATGGTACAACTTGGCCACATAAGATGAATCTGGATCGGCCTGTTTGCGTTCTGCCATCATCTGACCCAGATAGGACAAGACTTCGACCTGTTCAGATTGGGCGGTTGACGCTTCCATCGCCAGCGTATGCGGATTCGTGGATTTTTCGCCATAAATCGCAGAGGGATCTTTCAACTGTGCATCGACAATTTCCCAGCCATTTGGCGTGAGTTTGCGATAGAAACAGGATTCGCGACCGGTATGGCAGGCAATGCCGCCATGCTGTTCAATTTGCAGCACAATTACATCGGCATCACAGTCCAGACGGATTTCATGTACCGTTTGAAAATGTCCTGATTCTTCGCCCTTATGCCATAACTTGCTACGTGAACGGGAGAAATACACGGCTTGGTTTTTCTCAGCCGTCAGTGCCAGCGCTTCACGATTCATCCAAGCCACCATCAAGACACGACGCAATGGCAGGGACTAATCCTTGTTCGTTAAATTTTACTTCATCGAGCCATTGCGCGTTGTTCATAAGGGTTTCCATCATTTCAATCAAAATATAAAAATACGGATAGGAAATATCCGCAGATAGTGTACGTGATCTCGCAGCATTTGCGGCAAAAATCTGTGTCGATAAAGACAGGCTATGTCGTGTGTGATCCAGATGAGCTTGCTTTCACCTAGAGATTTAAAACTGAGACATCAAAAAAGCCGCCCGATCGGCGGCTCGTATTTTCAGGAAATTATCCCAGTAAAAATTACCAGTGTTCGCCCGGGAACAGCCGTGCATATGCTTTTTGCACCAAATTTAATTTTTGTGGTTGACCCACAGAGGCACTTGAACTTGGGAACAGGTTATAACCAATCGACATCAGAACATTGTTGATATCCGGAGCAATCGAATAAGTAATCGAGGCCAGACGACCCAAACCGGTCGCAACTTTCTTCGGACGTTTCACGATGGCATAGGCAATCAGGTCAGCTGCCTGTTCCGGAGAAAGTGTCGGGACGTATTTATAAATTTTGGTTGGTGCAATCATCGGAGTGCGTACCAAAGGCATATAGATCGAGGTGATGGCGATTTTATGCGAATGTACTTCTGCAGACAGACAGCGACTAAAGGCATCCAGCGCAGCTTTTGAAGCAACATAGGCCGAAAAACGGGTGGCATTGGCCAGTACGCCAATCGAACTGATGTTAATGATATGACCCGCGCGACGAATCATCATTTGCGGCAGGATATTCATGACCAGACGCACGGCGCCGAAATAGTTCAGCTGCATGGTTCGTTCAAAATCATGGAAGCGGTCGACCGATTCATGCACGGCGCGACGAATCGAACGACCCGCATTATTGATCAGAATATCAATATGATCGACTGAGGCAATGATCTGTTTGGAGACCTCATCAATCGCCTCCATATTGTTTAAATCGCATGGAAAGATTGAGGCTTTGCCGCCTTTGGCTTCAATGTCTGCTTTTACTTGTTCTAGGGTTTCTTGAGTACGGGCCACCAGTAAAACATGCGCACCTGCATCGGCCAGTTGATGTGCCGTCGTTAACCCAATACCGCTGGATGCGCCGGTGATCAGGACGGTTTTACCTGCAACAGATTTTTCCAGTTGTTTGTGTAGTCTAGTTTTCACATTTGTTATCCCTAATTTGAAGTCAGCGTTCAAATTATTTTTATTAAAGGTCTATGGCGCTCTAACAGAAGATGAGAGCGAAGGTGAGTCCAGATATGATAACCAATTCTTCAGGAAAATCTATAAATTAAACTATTGAAATTAAAATAAAAATTAGAGTAATTGCTCTATTTGTGTTCACTCTTTCATTTAACTTTTAACATGAAAATAAAAAGCAAAGCAAGTGGCTGTTTTAGAAAATAAATAAAAAAACCTCACCAAAATGATGAGGTTTCGAATCGGCTCGGGCACCGTTTTTAAACGGTCGCCAGCGCCTGTTCCAGATCGGCAATCAGGTCATCAATATGTTCAATACCAATGGAAAGACGAACCATATCTTCACTGACACCGGCAGATTTCAGTTCTTCAGCATGGCAGGCCAGACTTTTAGCGTCGCCGATATTGACCAGACGGGTGAACAATTGCAGGGCATCAATAAAACGTGTGCCGCCTTCGAGACCATGTTCTACCCCAAAGGTCAGAATGGCAGACGGTTTACCTTTCACATATTTTTGTGCCAAGGCATGCTGTGGATGATCTTTCAGGCCAGCGTAATTGACCCATTTCACTTTCGGATGTTTTTGCAGATATTCAGCGACTTTCAGTGCGTTTTTGGTATGACGTTCCATCCGTAGGCTTAAGGTTTCCAGACCTTGCAGAATCAAAAACACATTCTGCGGACTGATCGCAGCGCCGGTATTGCGTAGCGGCACCACACGGGCACGAGCGATATAAGCAGCTTCACCCAAAACCTCGACGTAGTTGACGCCGTGGTAGCTTGGGTCAGGCGTATTCAGGGCAGGGAAACGTTCAGGGTATTTACCCCACGGGAATTTACCGCTATCCACAATGATGCCGCCAATGGAATTGCCATGACCACCGATATATTTGGTCAGGGAATGCACTACAATATCCGCACCGAAATCGAAAGATTTTTGTAGTACTGGGGTGGCAACAGTATTGTCGACAATGACCGGCACGCCATATTCATGTGCAATTTTAGCAATGGCTTCCAGATCAATAATATTACCCAGCGGGTTACCAATCGATTCGACAAAGACCAGTTTGGTTTTTTCATCAATCAAGTCACGCAGACTTTCCGGTTGTTCATAATCAAAGAAACGGACTTCAATACCCTGTTTTGGCAGGGTATGGGCAAACAGGTTATAGGTACCGCCGTAAAGCGTTGACACAGAAGCAATGTTGTCACCGGCTTCAGCAATGGTTTGAATCGCATAAGTAATCGCAGCCATGCCAGAGGCCAAAGCCAGGGCGCCAATTCCACCTTCAAGCGCTGCAACACGTTGTTCCAGAACCGCAGTGGTCGGGTTCATAATTCGGGTATAGATATTGCCCTGAACCTTTAAATCAAAGAGATCGGCCCCATGTTGAGTATTGTCAAAGGCATAAGACGTGGT
>SPVA01000060.1 GCA_013530545.1 Acinetobacter lwoffii | reverse complement strand
ATGCCGCCAATTTTCTTTAAATTCTGTTCATGATCGCGCTGTTCGATATCAGCTGAGCCACATTTAGGACATTGCATAGATTGTTCCATCAAGGATTGAGATGTGCTTGTTTTAGGTTTATCGGGAATAGGATTTGTGCCCTGATCAGCACTTATTCATAACATACAACAACACAGTATAAGCTCTGAATGCTCGAATCAGGGGCATTGCATATTGACTTGATTCTAGTTGAGTTCACGCTAAAACATTGTATTTCAGCTGTAAATATATGCCTTCTCTGTTGATTAAAGCAATTCTCAAACAGTCTTAAGAAAATGGCAAATCTCAAGATCATCAGAAATGTTCTTCTTTCATTATTCTAAAATTCTAAATATTGCGTCTTGAACAGACTATTTCTAGATTCGAGATGAAAAAGGAAGGAATATCGAAAAATATGCAAACAAGTTCTTATCGGGTCTATTTAAGTTTTCAGCCAAAATGCACCTGAATATTGGCGTTTCTTTATAAGTAACTTTCATTGTGATTGATTAATTATATTTTAAATAATGTGTGACATTTATTATTATTAAATAGAAGTTCCAATAAAATAAAAATTTACGACTTTTAAAATATAAAAAGCATGATAATTCTAATCTTTATTAGATAAATTTTTGATTATTACTAATATAAAAATTATATTATCTTAATCAAGTTTTTTATATAAAACTTATATTCAAAAAAAATTTATATAATGATTTCTTACAAATCAAAAATAATAAACAAATATTAGACCTCTTGCGAAAGTATAGTTTTATCTAATTTTTGAATTGGCTAAAACCTCATAAAATATAGCTTTCGACTGCTTAAAATTTGACTAACGCAAGAAGTCTATTTATTAATTAAAAACAATACTTTATATTTTTAAATGAAACAAAAAAATATGTGAATAGGGATTAGTTTTACATTTTATAATTTTATGTGATTTAATATTTTTTAGATAAATTTAATCTTACTTAAATGAAAAATTAAATAAATATCTTAAATCAGAGGATATTAAGATTATGAGAATATTAGTTATCAATCTGGGTTTATTATGTTTATGTTTTCTGAGTAACGCTTATGCCACTTCTGATGAGTGGACTCAGCGTTGGAAATCATCCAGTGCCCGTTCCAATGAGAATCTAGTTCAAGCTAATCTGATCGAACTCAAGGAGTCAGACTATTATTCCGGATTAGGTAAAACCACCGTTCATAGCACCTCAACCACTTCCATCGGCACGGTAAATACCCCGACCAACAATATCAATGTAGAGGGTACAGACAACAATATCGATATTACGAGTGAATTGCTGAATGAAGCCCCAGTCAATTCAAATACCAACCAAAATCCTCAGCGCTGTCTTAATTTGAGTAACAGACCAGGAGAATCACAATGCTGAATTTCTCCTTGACCAGAAGAAATATATCTTTCGTGAGTGCCACTGTCCTTTTCAGCTCTTTTTTAACAGGCTGCACGGGTTTAGCGCCCTCAAACAAGAAGCCAGTTAGCCTGGTACAAGGCCCCCCAATTACCGATATTTTTACCCCTTTTGATATGGCTTTATCCTGCCTAAAAGGACAATTACGTAGTGATGTGAGTTTCTCCGTGGGGGCAATTCTGGATCAAACCGGTAAGGATGTAGTTACCAATGGTGGTAGCGGAAAAATGGTGACCCAAGGTGCGGGAGATATGGTGCAATCTGCCTTGTTTCAGGCAGGGGTAAGCTTAATGAACCGGCGTGATCCCCGGATTATCGAAAGCGAAGCCAAGTGGGGCATTCGTGATCCAAGACAAATCCAGGCTTCTGATTATTATGTGACAGGCAGTATTAACAGTCTGGATTTTATTCCGGGTGGTGGTTTTGACATGCAGATCGCTGGTGTCGGTCCGAATTATAGTCAAACCCGGATTATGGTCGGTCTGGATTTATCTTTGACTGATACCCGCAGCAGTAAAGTCGTGGGCAATGTTTCATTGCAGAAGCAAATTGCTGCACAGGATTATGGCTTAAGTGCAGGCAGATTCGCTGGTCGTACACTCTTAAATATTCAGATTGGAAAAGGAGAACGAGAGGCAACTAACTTTGCCTTGCGGCAAATGTTGAATCTGGCCACTTTTGAATTGCTGAGTCAGGTTGTCCCACCCGCCGTATTTGAAAGTTGCCGTGCGCAGATACCGCCAGAGTTTGGTCAATTGAACTTAACCCGAAGTTCTGTCGCTCTGCATAAATACAAGAAAAACCAGCGACAAAATAGTACAGCTTCAAGCAGTGTTGTTCAGGAGTCAGTCTCAAGCCAGGCAGACTCATCTAATGAAAAAAATAAGTCAACCAACTCACCGAGCAAAGATACGAAACCGCCAAAACAGAAAGAGTCCGAGGTGATTCAAAACCCTGAAGCAGAGCCTGAAATGAGCAAACAGGACTTGATTAAATATATTAGCAAGAAGCAGCATCCACCTTCTTCAAATGAAAAGAATGAAGAAAAAGATACTCAAGAAAAGGCTGATAAAGAACAAGAAGATGAAAAAACCACAACGCTATGGGAGGCCAATCCTGAGGTGGTCGAAAATTACTGGTCTAGCACCCAGCGTGATTAAAAATATTTAAAAATGGGCTCGCTCCCATTATAAGAAGGAGTACTTAGCGAGAGGTACTTCAAAACAAAAGTAGGAAGAACAACGATGAAAAACACGATCAAAACAATCGCTTTATCCGTCGCCTTTCTGTCTAGCGCAGGTATGGCATATGCCCAAGGAGATGAAACACCTACTGACGTCACCCTAGATACAGGCTTGCAAGCTACCTTGGATTCTATTTCTCAGCAGGTTGAAAATGGTTCTGCTTTGAATCTTGCAGTGAATACAGGTGATGTTGATGCAAGCGTTGATTTAGAAGCAATTGCAGAAGCTACAAGAGAAGCACCAGAGGCCATTAGTTCAATTGAAGGTACAATTGAAACTACTGCGATTGGTGCCGCGAATACAGGTAGTATCAGTATTGAGCAGGGTAGCTACAATAAGGTGGTATCAGACATATCAGATGCCACGGATAACTACGACTACAGTGCAGTAACCAGTGCAACTAATAATTCTGAAACTCTAGAGGAGCTATCAGAGGTTTCGGATAGTTCAGATATCTCGGAAGTTATAAGTTCGACACTGAGTACTGACTATAGTGAGGAAATCAATGAAACTTTAAGCAATTATAGTGTAGCGAATATTGCCTATAATGCGGGTGCTATTGATGCATCTGTCAGTGCTATTTCAGAAGGAACTCAAACTGCTATTAACAACAGCATCACAACTACCGCTATCGGTGCTGTGAATAGCGGTAGTATCACTGTGACTGTTAAATAAACTCTTTTTTCGAGGTGAACACAGGTCTAACTATTGGCAGATAGTTAGGCCTCTTTATTTTATAATAACATCCACATAAATTGTTGTTTATTCATCGGATAAAAAAGTACTTATTGTTTGACACTCTCTATTTCAGAAATTGAGTAGTCTGGAGCTTAAGATTAAGTCATTTATCTAGGATCAAATCTGGAAGAATAAATAAGAATTTAGGCTGAGCTATAGCCGAGTTTTGGATATTTTAAATTTATATCATCAGAAAAACGCAATAAAAAAAGAGCGCATCAGCGCTCTTTTGAAATTCATTGGCGAGCTTAGTCGCGAACAAATTCAACTGTGCCATTTGCTAAAGACTTCACACGTGCCAGTGATTCCACACGGTAGCCTTTTTCAAGCAGCAGATCACGACCTGGCTGGAATGATTTTTCAATCACAATGCCAATACCGACTACTTCTGCATTTGCCTGATGAATCAGGTCTGCAAGACCTAAAGCTGCTTGACCATTAGCCAAGAAATCATCGATCACTAAAACCTTGTCGGTTGAGCTGATGTGTTTATTTGAAATCGCGATCGTGCTTTCAGTTTGTTTGGTAAATGAAAAGACTTTAGAACGATATAAATCATCTTTCAGGGTCAGAGACTGGTATTTACGTGCAAAGATCACCGGTACGCCAAGCTCTAGGCCGGCCATTACGGCAGGTGCAATACCTGATGCTTCAATCGTAATAATTTTGGTAATACCAGCATCCTTAAACAGACGCGCAAATTCTTGACCAATCAGTTGCATCATGACTGGATCAATCTGATGGTTTAAGAAAGAGTCTACTTTCAAAACTTCTTCAGAGAGGACGATGCCTTCAGCCAAGATTTTCTGTTCTAGTGCATGCACGGGAGAATCCTCAAGAGCAGGTGCTTTTTCAAGCAAAAGCGTATTGTAAAAAGCACCCGGAAAAAATCAAGTGAAATTCGCCAAAAACTTAGTTGCTTGCACCTTTATAGTCAGTTAACAGTAAACCATAGGAGGTTTTCTTGTCGACATGCGAAACTTTGACTGGAAGATAGTCAAGTTTTGGTGCCAGCCAGAAAATGGTTTCACGACCTGGTTTGCTATGTTTCATCACCACTTTAATGGTATTAAAAGATCCGTATTTGGTACTTATAGTCTCTGAACCCTGTTTGACAAACTTGCGGCCTTCAACTTCTTTAGCATCAGCGATGTAGTAATTTGCTTTCAGGCCTGAATTTTTTAAATCTTCACGGATCTGCAATTCCGCATTCAACTCATCCAGAACATCTGCTCTCCAGGCAAAAGAACGTTTTTCATCATCTTTCTTGGTACTGATAGTTTTGCTGGAAGGATTGAAATTAATACTCATAGTGTTGTTATGCACCAATACTTTACTACTGCGACTGAAACTGCTTGAGCCGATCTTGCCATTATTAAAAGTAAAGCGGCTGGTTTCGGTTGCAGAGGCAATCCCTCCAGCTTTTGCAGCAAAGACATAAGTCCAGTTATTGCCAGATTTACTTAGAGTCCGTGTTGCAGAACCCATGTTCTTGCCATTATAGCTAAATTGATAACTGGCCTGAAAAGGAGTCATGGCAAAAGCCTGGCTAGAAATACCAGTGAACAGTATCGCGCTGCTCAGACCCGTGGTCATCACTAAAGTTTTGAATACAGTCTTCGCCATCAGTTATTTTCCTATATTGGTTAAACGGGCAAAAAATATCATTTATTGCACCCTTTATTATTTGGGCAAAATATGGAAGTTGAAGGGATATTTCTGCCAAAAATGTATATTTCATGTAGTTTTATGGAACTTTTGTTCAAAAACTACGTTTGACATGATTTAAGAAGGATCTTTCTGTTTGATAGGGGTGACCCGGTTGTCATCCATCTTGTCTTCATCCCAGTTCTCTTCCTGATCTTGGGAAAGTTTTCTAAACAGGGCGGCCAGATTGACATTGCCAATCACCACCAGTTCGGCTTCCCGTAGCACTGCATGATTCACGTGAACTTTGCCCAAGGTATCAATGACCGATCGGCTTTTGCCTAACCAGCGATTTAAATCCAGATAGAGCAAGTCATCGATGACTTTAATTACCCCCAGTTTTTCCAGAATCATTCCCAACGGATCTTTATTGAAGACACGTTGATAGAAGAACAAGCCGAAACGCACGCCAAGTTTATACAGCATATTTGGATATTTGGCTTCAATCAGCTGGGTATCACTAATTTGCTCGAAAACGATCAACTGGGTGGTTTTATTCAATTCCATCTGTACCAGTTTCAAATCAACCGATAAAGTGACAATCAGGCCTTTATAATCCAGGGTTGCGTAGAGACGCAGCCAGTCTTCATGTAAATCTGCGTGTAAGTCTTTCAAGGCATCGACATTGTCTGTGACAAAGCGCTGAAAAGTTGCATTCAGGAATACTTGCGATAGGGGAAATTCACGCTCATCTTCAATAAATCCTTCCGCCCTCTGATACACTTGGCGGATTCGGTTGGAAATATTGGAAATTAGCGTTTGCATACTGAAGCGTCCTGGCAACTTTATTTTTGACTCGGGATGTATCTTGTCGAATTGTATGAAAAATACAAGCGTTCATGCTTGAAGTTTAGCAAAATAAATAGCACCATTTTTATAGTTTTAGTTATGTAACGTTGAAGATTTGATGGATTTGGCATTTTAAAAAGATAAATGACGAATCCGTTTATTTTTAATCTTTCAAATACTTTTTTGGGGAGCTGAACTCATTATTGAGTTTAGGCGAATGTGAAAAAACGATGATACTCATGCCTCTGGTCAGAACTTGGTGGAAAGATCCAGTGTTTAGCAGTGCGTTGCTTGCCGCAGGCATTCTGCATTTGATCGTGCTGACACTGGAATTTGGTATGCCGCAAGATCGGGATACCAGTACCAAAGAAATCGCGGTCAGCTTGCGCCAGACTGATGAAAAAATTGAGCATGCTGATTTTCTGGCCCAAACGGACCAGCAGGGTTCCGGCCAGTTTAGAGAAGCTCATCGCATGTCGAGTGATATGCCATCGCCGTTAATGGAGCAACATGCAGGTGAAGAACTGCAAGAAAGTCTAGATATGCTGCAACAGCAACAGGAACTCAGTTTTGAAGAAAAAGTCCTGATGACCACCTTGAGTTGGCAAAAGCAGGCGGAAGAAAATCAGCGTAAAAAAATGCAGGAGCAATTACAGAGCCAGTTTCAGGCCAAAGCGGCCATGGTCGCCAGTCTGGAAGCGCAATATTTACAGCGTCAGCAAAATTTCAGTCGTCAGCAAAAAATTAAGACTGTGGATGGTATTCAGTCCAAGCAGGATGTTTCGGCCGCATATCTGGAAAAGTTCCGTGAAAAAGTGGAATTTTATGGTAACCGTTATTATCCGGAAGCAGCAAAACAACAGAATCTAGCAGGGGAAGTGCGGCTGATGGTGATCCTGAACCAGAATGGCGGAATTCGTGCCATTCGACTGATTGACAGTTCAGGACATGCCATGCTGGACGAAGCAGCCAAAGCTTCCGTGCGTAAGGCAGCACCATTTGGTGCTTTCGACAGTAAAATGAAAGAAATTTCCGAACTGCGGGTGATTCGTACCTGGCGATTTGATCCGGCAGAAGCAGAATTTGAGGTGCGTTAGACCATTTTATTCATTTGTAAACCCTCCCTTTAACTCCCTCCCAACGGGAGAGAGAACTATCATTGAGCTATAGGTATTAAAACTCCCTCTCCTTATGGGAGAGGGTTGGGGTGAGGGTAAACAATAAAAAAAGCAGGCCTTAGCCCGCTTTTTTATGAAGAAATTTTAGTTCTGTTCTAGATAAGGATTTTCAAAACCCAGCTTGGCCAGAATCTCGATTTCAATGCCTTCCATTTCTTCAGCATCTTCATCCGAGGTTTCATGGTCATAGCCCATTAGGTGTAAAGTGCCATGTACCAGCATATGGGTGAAATGCGTTAATGGTACTTTTTGCTGTTCCAGCGCTTCCGCCAGTACTACAGGAATACAGATCACCAGATCACCAATGGGAAATGCATCCAGAAACTGCGCCATTTCATCTGGAAGTTCACTTGGGAAAGACAGGACATTGGTCGGTTTGTCTTTGCCTCGATATTCCAAATTCAGTTTATGACTTTCGTCATTATCAACACAGGCAATTCCAATTTCGCAATCACTTTGAGTGCCGATATGACGTAAAGTGGTTTCTACAACTTTTTTAATATAGGCTCGTTTCAGTACCAGTTCAGGTGACTGAAAGTCCTGTTGTAAGGAAAGACTAAGTTTCAACACAAATCCTTAAGTTTAAAGCTTAATGCTGTGCGTCTGCCGCAGCATCATTTTCAGCGATCAAGGCATCCTGACGTGCTTTACGTTCGGCACGTGCTTCAGCACTTAAACGCTGCTGTTCACTGTCCCAGCCTTCGTAGGCTTCAACAATTTTCTGTACAAGTTGATGACGTACTACATCACGCGAATGGAAACGAGTGATATGAATTTCAGGAATTTTATCAATCACACGCAAGGCATGTGACAGGCCGGATTGCTGACCACGCGGTAAATCCACCTGAGTTACGTCGCCCGTAATCACGGCACGTGAGCCAAAACCTAAACGGGTCAGGAACATCTTCATCTGTTCTGGGGTGGTGTTCTGCGCTTCATCTAGAATCACGAAAGAATGATTCAGGGTACGGCCACGCATATAAGCAAGCGGAGCGACTTCAATCACCTGGCGTTCGATCAGTTTGGCCACTTTTTCAAAGCCGAGCATTTCATACAGCGCGTCATACAAGGGACGTAAGTACGGATCGATTTTCTGGGTTAAATCCCCCGGCAAGAAACCAAGTTTTTCACCGGCTTCAACCGCAGGACGAACCAGCAAGATCCGCTGAATTTCATTACGCTCCAGCATGTCCACGGCAGCCGCAACGGCGAGGTAGGTTTTACCTGTACCCGCAGGGCCAATACCAAAAGAAATATCACTTTGCAGAATGCGCTGTACATAACGTTTCTGGTTGGCACCACGCGGATTGATCCGGCCCTTACGAGTTTGCAGCCAGACATTGTCCAGCCCCGTATGTTCCTGATCGTCCAGATCTTGCTGAAGTTCACGGTCAGTCTGGCTGCCCTGAATCATCAGATGTAAAGTATCTGCACTAATCTGCTGACTATGTTCAGATTCTTCATGAAGACGTTGCAAGAGCATTTCGGCTCTCTCAACGGCATCGATTCCACCATCAATAATAAAACTTTCTCCACGATGGGAGATTTTGACGTCTAAACGTTGTTCAATTTGCTTCAAATGGCCGTTATAGGCACCTAACATGGCTTGTATACGGTCCATCGAAATTCCAGGAAAAGCTACTGTACGTCGAATCGCTGCAGTCAAGAGTGTTCCTTATGAAGTGTGCGTTATATGCTCTACATTACGCCACGTCAGGCTCAAGATTCAAGAGCTCACCGTAAACTAAATTCAAAGTTTTAATTTCGGTAATTTCAATCTCGGCAAAGCGGCCTACCCAGGCAGGGTCACCAATAAAGTTGACATAACGGGTATTGTCCGCCGTACCGACCAGAATATTCGGATCTTTATCAGAAACTTTTTCGATCAGTACACGCTGGATGGTCCCGAGCATGGCATCCGTCTTGTCAATGCTTGAACGCTTAATCCATTGCTGAACTTTGGCCAGACGTTCTTTTTTGACATCTTCAGAAATCGTATCTTCCAGTTCTGCCGCAGGCGTACCCGGGCGTTTTGAATAGATAAAACTATAAGAATGGTCAAAATCCAGATCCTGAATAAACTGATAAGTCTCTTCAAAGTTTTCATCTGTTTCACCCGGGAAACCAATGATAAAGTCTGAAGATAGGTGCATGTCAGGGCGAACTGCACGTAACTTTTTAATCTTTTCGATATAGACATCGATGGTGTGGTTACGCTTCATCGCTTGCAACACATCATTGGAACCGCTTTGTACCGGCAGATGCAGATGTGAAACCATTTGTGGCAGGTCACGATAGCATTGTATCAGGTCGTCATTAAATTCCAGTGGATGCGAGGTGGTATAACGAATACGGCCAATGCCCGGAATATCTGCAACCAAACGTAACAGATCGGCAAAGGTACAGATATTGCCTTCAAAAGTTTCACCACGATAACCGTTTACGTTCTGACCCAAAAGTGAAATTTCACGCACGCCTTTTTCTGCCAGACCCGCAATTTCAGCGAGCACATCATCCAGTGGACGAGATACTTCTTCACCACGCGTATACGGCACCACACAAAAAGAACAGTATTTAGAACAGCCTTCCATGATCGAGACAAAAGCTTTATAACCTTCAACACGCGGTTCAGGTAAAAAGTCGAATTTCTCGATGTCCGGGAAGGAAATATCCACCAGTTTGATTTTTTCTTTTTTCGGCTTTTCGATCTGCTCAAAATGCTGATCCAGCATTTGCGGCAAACGGTGCAGGGTTTGTGGACCAAAAATCATATCGACATAATTGGCACGTTTCTGGATGTTGTCGCCTTCCTGAGATGCCACACAGCCACCGACACCAATAATCAGATCAGGATTTTTATCTTTAAGCTTACGCCAGCGGCCTAGCTCGGAGAATACTTTCTCTTGGGCTTTTTCACGGATCGAGCAGGTATTCATCAGTAGAATATCGGCATCTTTAGGATCGGTGGTCAGCACATAGCCATGAGAATCGCCTAACAGGTCTGCCATACGGTGACTGTCGTACTCATTCATCTGACACCCTTGTGTTTCGATGTACAGTTTCTTGACTGAAGCATCGCTAACAGGGGTGTGCGCTGGCTGGGTAACAGTGTTTTCTGAGGCAGCTGGGGCACCATTCGGAATGAAGGTTTGAACCGTCATGTAGGCTCCTACAAGGTAATACGTTGAAAGAGTGAACGAACAGCCTGATTGATGCATCAAACAGGTGAATAAAAATTCAATTCACAGACTGAAATCTTGGAAAGGCGCATATTTTAGCAGGAAAGTCGCTTAAACTTATAGCCCAAATTAACTGTGGAAAAATATTGATTTATGGGCAAAAATTGTCTGTAGATTAATATTGCTTAATCATAAGGTTACATAACTGAACAATAGAGTTGGTTATAATCTTCAAACTAGCTCTTATGATATGCAACATGGGCAAAGCATAAAATCGATGATAGAAGGCAAAGGGATGTTGAAACACACTAAAACTATGTATAAATACTATAAATTAATTACTTTAAGTGTGGCATGTATCTGTTCAGCGAGTACACAGGCAGCAGAAGAACAATTTAATGATGCCTTGCGTGCAGCCAATGCAGGTAATACTGAACTGTTACAGCAATATCGTCTGTCTATGCAGAATGATGCCTTGGGCTATTATCCGGAATACTGGATTTTAAACCAGAATCTTGCCATGCAGCCTGTTAGTCAGATTATCAGTTTTGCCCAGCGTTACCCTCAATCCGCCATGGCTGAAAAGCTGGCAGCAGACTATGTCGAAGAAAAGGTAAAAATGGCAGACTTTAGTACTGCTCAACCGGTATTGCCTTATGTAACCAATGCTGATCCTGCCGAAGCCTGTGCAGTGGCACAAGTGCGCGCCAAAGCTGGCGATGAACTGGTCTATGCCGAGTTTAAAGAAGTCTGGTTAACTACCAATAGCCAGCCTGATTCTTGTACTGGTTTAGGCCGGATGATGCTATCCAGTCCACTCATGACCTCAGAAGACCGTCAGCAGCGACTCTGGGGACAACTTCGTGCCGGACAGTCAGGTCAGGCCATTGCGACAGCGCAAGGCATTGGTCTAAATCTGTCTCTGGCACAACTGAATTCGATTCAGGCCAATCCCACTAATTATTTGTGGTCTGCGCCTAAAAGTACTGCGGCAGAGCATGCCTATCTGATTTATGCGCTGGGACGTCTGGCCGATAGCGATTTGGACTCAGCTTTGTCTATCGTCAAGCGGACCGCGGAAGGTACACCAGTACAGGTACAACGCGCCTTATATCGTGCTGTCGGTTATATCGGTGGTACCACAGTGATGAAAAACAACTTCAACCGTGAAGTGTTAAATGCGCTAGATGCCAGCTATGGTCTGCCATTTAGCCCGGAAGAAGCCGAGATTTATGCGCGTCAGGCAATTCGTTTTAGTGCATGGGAAAGCCTGATCCGTGCGATTGACAACATGAGCGTCAACCAGAAGCAGGAAGATCGCTGGCAATACTGGCTGGCACGTGCCAGCGAACAACGTGCTGACCGTGCTTCCAAACAGGCAGCAGAAAGTATTTATCGTAAGCTGGCGACCGGAGATGACTATCACAATCTTTTGGCACGCGACAAGCTGGGGCAGGTGACTGCGAGTACACCAAATCCAGCGCAGCCATCCAATCAGGCCCTGCAACGTTTGGAACAGGATATTCATTTCCGCCGTGCTTTCACGCTACGTAATATCAGCGCACCGGAGAACTACATTAACCGTGAATGGAACTGGGCAGTGCGTCAGGCTTATCTAAAGAAAGATGATGACCTGTTGCTGGCTGCGGCAAAGCGTGCCATGGACATGGGCTGGCATGATCGCGCCATTTATGCTGCCGACCGTACCGCGAACAAACATAACTACAATTATCGTTTTCCAATGCCACATCAGAATTACGTGGTCAGCCATAGTCGTAATGCGGGCATAGATCCGGCTTGGGCCTACGGTTTGATGCGTCAAGAAAGCCGTTTCAATACTGTGGCACGTTCACATGTCGGTGCGGGTGGTCTGATGCAGATTATGCCGGATACGGCCAAGCTAGTGGCACGTCAAATGGGTGAAGCTTATAACCCGGCGGCACTTACCGATATGAATACCAATATTCGCTACGGAACATTCTATTTATCTACGATTCAGCGTCAGCTCAGCGATAGTCCGGTGCTGGCAACGGCAGGTTATAATGCTGGCCCAAACCGTGCCCGCCGCTGGCAGCCAGAATTTCAGGGGATTGCCGCAGATCAATATACTGAAAGTATTCCTTTACTTGAAACCCGAGATTATGTGAAACATGTCATGACCAATGCCACGCATTACGGTATCTTGTTAGGACAGGGGGCACAGTCAGTGGGTAAACGCATGCAACTGATACCATTACGTAATACACAATAAAATTAAAATTATTGGGGGATGGTGATTTATTCATGAAAATAATGAAGGATCGTCGAGTCTGGGCTGGATCGGTTACGCTTGTATTTTTGGCCAGCAGTCCGGCAGCGTTTGCTGCGCCGACAGACTATGTCATGGATGTACAAATGGTCCCGGCCCTATGTAGCCTGTACCCTGAATATGCCAAGAAACGAAAATGTCTGGAAGGTTATTCGCTGAATATCTCCGGCTTATATCCTCAGACCACATCACAAAATTGTACGACCAATAGCTCTGCGAAACTGTCACCACTGCAGTCCAAGGTAGTGGCCAGGATCATGCCGGATGACAATACCCGGACAATTTTATGGCGCAATATCGGTGGCTGCGTGCCGATGAATGCCAGTCAGTATTTCCGGACGATTATCAATTATGCAGATCGTCTCAAAGTGCCTGCGGAACTGACGGAACAGGAAAATATCACGATTTCTGTCGATACATTGCGAGCCAAATTCCTGAAAATTAATCCGCAATTACCGGGCAATGCCTTGCGATTCAACTGCCAGCAGACTCAGTCAGCTAGCGTGCTTACCTCGATCAAGGTCTGTTATCGCCCCAATGGCAATTACAAATCCTGTCCTGCCAACATTATTAATACATGCCCAAAAACTGTCACAATAAAAGGAACATACTGAGCTTTTTTGCCGATTTAATTTATATTTCCTATCAGACTTTAGGTGAAATCCGTCCTCTTTTATATGCATCTGGCAAAGGATTGGAGTACAATCTTTCGCGTTTACGATTATTAGATTAAATACTAACTATTTAATCGCATTGAATATCCTCAATTGGAGATAATTAGATGAAGCAAGCAGTTCGTGTTGCCGTTACTGGCGCTGCAGGTCAAATTGGTTACAGCCTATTATTCCGTATCGCAAGCGGCGAAATGCTAGGTAAAGATCAACCAGTGATTTTGCAATTGCTCGAAGTTCCTTTTGAGAAAGCTCAACAAGCGCTTAAAGGCGTAATGATGGAGCTTCAAGATTGTGCATTCCCATTACTAGAAGACATGATCGGTACTGATGATCCTAAAGTTGCATTTAAAGATGCTGACTATGCGTTATTAGTTGGTTCACGTCCACGTGGTCCAGGTATGGAACGTGCTGACCTGCTTAAAGTGAACGGTGAAATCTTCATCGGTCAAGGTCAAGCATTGAACGAAGTTGCAAGCCGTGACGTTAAAGTTCTAGTTGTTGGTAACCCTGCAAACACGAATGCTTACATCGCAATGAAATCTGCTCCAGATCTTCCAGCGAAAAACTTCACTGCAATGTTACGTCTTGACCACAACCGTGCTGCATCTCAAATTGCTGCTAAAACTGGTAAAGCGGTTAAAGACATCAAAAATCTTACAGTTTGGGGTAACCACTCTCCAACCATGTATGCCGACTACCGTTTTGCAACAATTAACGGCGAAAGCGTTAAAGACATGATTAACGACCAAGAATGGAATGCAAATACATTCCTTCCGACTGTTGGTAAACGTGGTGCTGCGATTATCGAAGCACGTGGTTTGTCTTCTGCTGCTTCTGCTGCTAACGCTGCAATCGACCATATGCGCGATTGGGCTCTTGGTACAAACGGCGAATGGGTAACTATGGGTATTCCTTCTGACGGTTCTTACGGTATTCCTGAAGGCGTAATGTTCGGTTTCCCTGTAACGACTGAAAACGGTGAATACAAAATCGTTCAAGGTCTTGAAATCGACGAATTCAGCCGTGAGCGTATCAACTTCACTCTTAATGAGTTAGAAGAAGAGCGCGCAGCGATTGCTGACATGGTTAAATAATTTATCTTTTTGATAGATTGAAAAAGCACCTTTTATAAGGTGCTTTTTTTATGCTGAGTACACACAAAAAACAACAAGAAAATATAGACATACATCTGCAACTAGATCATTTTAATTGTTAGATTATTTGGATATAAGAAAGTATAGGAGAATAAGATGTTTGAACAACAACCGACACTAGAACTGTTATTCGAACAACTAGGACTTGGAGCGGATGAGGCAGCTATAGAAACATTTGTGAGAAACCATCAACTCAGCGCTGATCAAAAATTACATGAAGCTGAGTTTTGGAGTGCAGGTCAGCGTGATTTTCTAAAAAGTCATTGGGAAAAAGATGATGAATGGGCGATCGTGATTGATGAGTTGAATCAGCAATTACATGTAGATAGCACGAACTGATTTTAATATTAAAAATAAAGCTCGCATTAGTGAGCTTTATTTTTAATGAGTATTTTGAACCATTCTTGTTGACGTGCTTGATTAAAAGCAGGATGTGCGTGTAACAGCTCTAAATCATGATCTAAGCATGATAGGTATTTCGTTAGCCAATGCCGTGTTAATGCCTGTTCTTGTTTAGCAGCTGAAGCGTAAGCCAAGAAAAAATAAATCTCTAAGTGTTCGGTATAAGCCAAAGGCTTAAGGATTTGCTGAGTAATCAAGGCAAACCGTTGCTCCTTGGTCAATTCGAAATAAATCATATACGCCTTTGCAAGGCATAAAGACAGATTTAAATACAGACTCAAAGGCATTTCTTCATATTCAACTCGCGCCTGTTCCAATAAAACAATTGCTTCTTGTAAAAAATGTAATTGTTCTTGGCGTAAATGGCTCAATACCACCAACTGTAAACGCAAATCAGCGCGCTCTAAAGCAAGCTCAGGTGAGTTACTCTCTATAACAAGTTGGTCAGTTTCACCAATTCGAGCAATCACTTGTTTGGTTTGATTCGACATGTATTGATCCAAAATCTTCAGTTGTTGGTGTTATATAGGGCTATTTTTAGTAATTTAAAGGGTAGAGCTATTTCCAAATAGAATCGCTACTACGTAACCAAGCTGTAATCGATAGACGTTGATGATTTGAAAGTAGCACTTCATGTAATATATCACTTTGGAAAATAGCCAGTCGGTTGGGTAAGGGGTCAATAATATGCCAATTGCCATTTTTATCTTGTAGGCGTAATTGCCCACCAAACTCTTCTTGCCAACTCTCATGCAAATAAAAAACAGTTGAAATCATACGATCATTTTTTTTCTGAGGGTTATCTCGATGCAAGGCATAAAACTCCCCTGCTTGATAGCAAGCGAAATGAGCCTCAACTTCTTTAATGCCGAGATAAAAAGCTTGATTTAAAATTTGAGATAAATCTTGTAAAACTTGAATATGTTGTTGAGCAACAGGCAGTTGACCATCAATCCATAAAATATGATCACTACGAATGTGGCTGACGACGCCATTTTGTACACCTGCTGCTCGAAACTGCTCTAAATGAGAACTACATTCTTGCACAAGTGCAGAGACATATTCAGATGAATATAGATGATCAATCAGCGCAAATCCTGATTCATTTAAATCATCTAAGATTTTATCTATATTCCAAGATGTAGTAATGGAAGAGGATTGCATAAAGTTCCTAAGATATTTGTTTAATTACATTGCAATTTTAGACGATCACATCAACGCTAAAGAATACTTTTTTCTTTCATGTTAAACTATCGGTTGAATTGAGGAATAATTGTCAACATGAATTACCGTCACCATTTCCATGCGGGTAACTTTGCCGATGTTATGAAGCATGTACTTTTGCTTCAACTGCTCGCTCGTTTAAATGCTAAAGATAAACCTTATCGAT
>SPVA01000086.1 GCA_013530545.1 Acinetobacter lwoffii | reverse complement strand
GCTGCAATTGCAACTGTATGTGCGAAGAAATTCGGTGGCGAAGCGAAAGACTACGCTGCAATCGACTCTGCACCAGAAGAAAAAGCACGTGGTATTACAATTAATACTTCACACGTAGAATACGATTCTCCAACTCGTCACTACGCTCACGTAGACTGCCCGGGCCACGCCGATTATGTTAAAAACATGATTACTGGTGCTGCTCAGATGGACGGCGCGATCCTTGTATGTGCTGCGACTGATGGTCCTATGCCACAGACTCGTGAACACATCCTGCTTTCTCGTCAGGTAGGTGTACCTTACATCGTTGTATTCTTGAACAAATGCGACCTTGTAGACGACGAAGAGCTTCTTGAGCTAGTTGAAATGGAAGTTCGTGAACTTCTTTCTACTTACGACTTCCCGGGTGATGACACTCCAGTAATCCGTGGTTCTGCTCTTCTTGCGCTTAACGGTGATGACAGCCAATACGGCGAGCCAGCTGTAGTTGCGCTTGTTGAAGCACTTGATTCTTACATTCCAGAGCCAGAGCGTGCGATCGATCTTCCATTCCTTATGCCAATTGAAGACGTATTCTCAATCTCTGGTCGTGGTACAGTAGTAACTGGCCGTGTAGAGACTGGTATCGTTAAAGTAGGTGAGTCTGTAGAAATCGTTGGTATCCGTGATACTCAAACTACTACAGTAAGAAGGTCGTGCGGGCGAGAACTGTGGTGTTCTTCTTCGTGGTACTAAGCGTGAAGACGTACAACGTGGTCAAGTATTGACTAAACCAGGTGCGATCAAGCCACACACTAAATTCGATGCGGAAGTATACGTACTTTCTAAAGAAGAAGGTGGTCGTCACACTCCATTCCTTAACGGTTACCGTCCACAGTTCTACTTCCGTACTACGGACGTAACTGGTGCGATCGCGCTTAAAGAAGGCGTGGAAATGGTTATGCCTGGTGACAACGTTGAGATGTCAGTAGAGCTAATCCACCCAATCGCAATGGACCCAGGTCTACGTTTTGCGATCCGTGAAGGCGGTCGTACAGTGGGTGCTGGTGTAGTTGCTAAAGTAACTGCATAATCGCTGATTGTGTAAGAAAAGCGCCTCTTTGAGGCGCTTTTTTTTGATCTAAACTTTTATAAAACTAAAAATAAATTGTCTGACAATGATTTTAAAAGCTGTCCTTATCTGATATCGGCTTGACCTAAACTGCACTTATGTAAAAAAAATTACCACGTAATATACAGATAAGAATATGAATATTAAATTTTCGGGCCTGGATTGGCCTGATGGGAGTGGTCACATGAATGCGAAAGTAAATATTACCAATCGTGCGGGTGCAAGTTTTCCAGTTCGTCGCATGAACTTTGATTTTGATGCTGTACCGGAATATTGGATAAATGGCTCAGCAGGTCTCACTCATTTTATGACGGCATTATCTGCGCTATTTCCAGCAGGTGAAAAGTTTTTTATAGATTCAGTCCGTGCGGTGCGTAAACATCCTGCAATTGCCAATAATGAAGCATTACAAAAAGAAATTTCCGCTTTTATTGGTCAGGAAGCGATGCATACTCACGAGCATATCGGCTTTAATGCATCTGCGCAAAAACATGGGCATGATGTCGAGACGCTTGATCGTTATACCGATAAAGTCATTCAAACGACACGTAAAGTCATGGCTAAACTGGGTAAGCCTGTGGGAATTACCCAAGAAATGGTAGATTTGACTGCAACCACGGCACTTGAGCATTTCACTGCAACCATTGCCTCACAGCTTTTGACCAATAGTCACATTCAGGAATTGATGACAGATGAAACCATGAAAACCATGTGGTTATGGCACGCCATCGAGGAAAATGAACATAAGGCAGTGGCTTATGATGTCTTCGAAGGGGTTTTTGGCAAAGGATTAAAAGCCTATGCACTGCGTACTTCATCCTTGGTCATCGCAATGGCAACCTTATTTGTGGTGCAAAGCTATTTCCTTGCCCGTTTGCTCAAACAGGATCAGCAGCTCAATTTTGAGTCCTTAAAAGCCATTTATACCTATGCCTATAGTCCTTCTAAAGGTGTCATTACGGGTATGGCGAAAGAAATGCTGATGTATTTTAAACCGGGATTCCATCCGAATGATCATCATACAGATCAACTGTTGGCGACCTGGAAAGCCAAATTGGGTTTGTGACAGAACTGAAGATCAAAGAGCGATTAAAATCGCTCTTTTTTTTTCTCGATTTTTTGGATGAAGTTTCTATAATGCGAAGGTTGATTCTATATAAGATGAACGAAGATGATTCGTTTAATGCAAGCAGCGGATGTAGAAGCCGTGGCAAAGATTGAAAGGTCGGTTCAATCACATCCCTGGACTTTAAAACAGTTCCAAGATGCTGTAACGGCTTATCAAAGTACCGTGATTGAAGTGCAAGGGCAGGTGGCCGGATTTTGTATTCTACAACCGGTGCTGGACGAAGCCAATTTATTGCTCATGGCAATTGATCCAGCACAGCAAGGCCAGGGCTTGGGCTATCAGTTGCTGGAGGCTTCAGTGGCCATGCTAAAAAATAATCCGGTGCAGATTTTCCTGGAAGTGCGCGAGAGTAATCTGGCTGCGATCAAGCTATATGAAAAATCAGGATTTCATCAGATTGATCTGCGCAAGAATTATTATCCTAACAGTAACGGAAGCCGTGAACATGCCATCATTATGGTGAAAGCATGTACGGATGATTTTGCTAGCCTGTTTAAATAATACAAACTGACGACCTTATTTAATAATCTGGTGATTCCATCCGCTGGGTAAGGTCGTCATTAATGAGTTTCCCAGGTGCTGAATCTCCGCCTCAGTGAGTGCATGGTTCAGGCGTCGCCATTGTCCATCGATCAAGAGTTCCAGTGGCAGATACTGAGATTTGTAATTCATCTTGCTAGAATGCGGTACCCAATAACCCAGATAGATAAATTGCAAGCCCAGCTTTTGTGCATGTTCAATCTGTTTCAGAATTGCAAAGGCACCGAGTGAACGACGATTTTCATCCGGATCAAAGAAGGTATAGACGGCAGAGATGCCATCATCCAGCAGGTCGCAGGTGGAAACGCTGATTAGACGCTCACTTTGCCATAATTCTAGAAAGAAGCTGTCGGTACAGCTTTGTAATAAAAATTTTTCGAACTGATCCCGGGTGGGTGGGAACATGTCGCCATCTGCGTGGCGTTCATTGATATAGCGTTCATACAGCGCATAATGTAGGTCCCCGGCGTGCTCTGGACTGGTAATTTTTATCACCAGATCCTGATTACGTTTCCAGGCTTTTTTTTGTGAACTGTTCATGCGGAATTCAGCAACAGGCACACGCGAAGACAGACATTGACGACACAAATGACATTCGGGGCGATACACGAAATCACCACTGCGACGGAAACCGGTACGTGACAGTTCCGATAAAGTGACTACATCAATTCGATGTGCGGGATCCAGAAAAACCATGCGCGCCGACTTGTTGGGCAGATAGCTGCAATCATGCGGCGGCGTAATATAATACTGTAAATCGTTCAGTAGGGCCTTTGGCTGATAAGAGTTCATAACAACTACCCTCTGTTATTTTCATTCACTTAAGCGCGCGTTTTGCGCTATTGTTTTACTTGAAAATACACCTTCCTGATACTTTTTCCAATCAATCGCAGGCTTTTTTACAATATCTTGTAAAGAATTAAGATAGTCTTGGCGAGAAAGTGTGCAGGCACCTAGGCTTAAAAGATGATCGTTGACCAGTTGGCAGTCGATCCAGGGTAGTTTATTTTCCTGTCCAATCAGCATTAAAGTATAGAAAGCCATTTTAGAAACATCGGTTTGCGTACTAAACATAGATTCACCAAAACAGCCTTGACCGATGGTCACACCATAAAGTCCACCGACGACGCGATCTTCATCCCAGACCTCAATGCTATAACCATACCCTGCGTCGAACATGTCACAATAGCCTGCGATAATATCTTCACTGATCCAGGTGTCGTCTGCATAAGCACGCGGCAAGGAACAGGAACGAATCACCCTTTCAAAAGCATGATTGATTGTAATTTTATAGTCCTGCTTTTTCATATTGCGTAGCAGGGATTTGCTTGGATGATAATCTTCGGGGCGAATAATGCAGCGTGGTTCCGGACTCCACCAGCAAATTGGATCACCTTCTGAAAACCATGGAAATAATCCATGTGTATAGGCTTCATAAAGTGTAGAAGGGGAGAGGTCTGCACCAATACAAATCAGTCCTTCACCTTCAGGATCAATCTCGATCGGATTGGGAAAAATGAATTCTGAGGGAGGAAGTAAAGACATGGCAGACCCAACATAAATCTATAGATAAATCATCATCTCATTCTAGCAATAAAAAAGCCGCCCATAATGGACGGCTTTTTTATTCTTGCTGCTTAGTCTAGTTTACCCATCGCATCAAGATATTTTTCTGCATCCAGCGCAGCCATACAGCCTGAACCCGCAGAAGTAATGGCTTGACGATAAATGCTGTCCGCAATATCACCTGCTGCAAATACACCCGGTACCGATGTTTGGGTTGCATTACCAGCAGTACCGCTTTGTACCTGGATATAGCCGTCACGAAGCTCTAACTGGCCTTCGAACATGCTGCTATTTGGCTTGTGACCAATCGCCACAAACATACCCGTCACATCAACGTTTTGAGTAGAGTCATCTTGCGTTGATTTAAGACGAACTGAAGTCACGCCAGATTGCGCATCACCTAGAACCTCATCGACTTGATGGTTCCAGATGATACTGATCTTGCCTTCTTTTTCTTTGGCAAATAAATGATCTTGCAAGATTTTTTCAGAGCGTAATGAATCACGACGGTGAACCAGAGTCACGTGAGAAGCAATGTTAGATAAATACAACGCTTCTTCAACAGCGGTATTACCGCCCCCTACAACCATCACTTTCTGGTTTTTATAGAAGAAACCATCACAAGTCGCGCAAGCACTGACACCTTGACCCATATAGGCTGCTTCAGATTCCAGACCGAGGTATTGTGCAGTTGCACCGGTACAGATAATCAGGGCATCACAGGTGAATTCTTCCATATCGCCTTTTAACACGAACGGGCGCTGGCTAAGATCCACTTCATTGATATGGTCATACACGATTTCAGTGCCAAAACGCTCTGCATGTGCCTGCATACGTTCCATCAATGCTGGACCAGTCAAGCCTTCGGGATCACCCGGCCAGTTATCGACGTCAGTCGTCGTGGTCAGCTGACCGCCCAGTTGCAAGCCTGCAATCAGGGTAGGTTTCAAGTTTGCACGCGCTGCATATACTGCCGCGCTATAGCCTGCAGGGCCAGAACCTAAAATAATCAGTCGTGAGTGACGTGCGCTCATCAGCTGTATCCTTTTTTATTTAGAAATTTATTGAATTATACGTGAAACTGTATAACAGTGGTGTGAGATTAAAGTCGATATTATTGATCATTGAAATCGATTTGGGCTATATAGCATAAGTAACATTGTGCTTGCACAATAGTGCATCTTTTTTCACAGAACAGGTGCATAATATGTATTTTATTGCGTCGCTTTTTTCAAGCATTGAAGCAAAAGAATATTCATGAAGAATTGGTTACAGGACAGTATATGACAGCGGTGTCGAGTGCCTATGCACAGCGCTTAGTAATGACATTATTTTTAGTCTCATTTGGGATTTATCTGTTTCTTGCAACAGTGACCTATACGCCATTTGATCCGGGGTGGATGCATATCTCCAGTGATACGCAGACCGTTTCGAATGCCAGTGGGGTAGCGGGTGCCTGGATTGCAGACCTTTTGTTTGGCTTCCTTGGTTGGGCAAGTCTGCTGATCCCTGTCTATCTGTTTATGGAAGCGATTCAGGTCTGGTGGCCGCGTAGCTTCCTGAACCGGCCATTTCGCTATGCTGCGCAATTCTTCCTGTTGCTGACCACCTCAGCGCTGTTGTTTTTATTTTGGCAAGTCCCTGCTGATACGCTGGATAATTCTTCCGGCGGTATTATTGGCTATGAATTAGGCCAGAGTCTGGAACAACTGCTGACAGTATACGGTGCAGCATTCTTCCTGCTGGTGCTTTGGGTGGTGCTATTTACCTTGGCGTTTGGGGTGAAATGGAACAAGACCTGGAGCAGCCTCAAAGCAACCCCTGCTTATTTACAAGACCTGTTCTACCGCAATGTGCCTGAAGGCATGTCTGATTTTGACCGGACTGCACCTGTCGCCAAAAAAGAGCCAGTCATTAGTGCAAAAAAAGTAGCGGTTGCAGTAACACCTGCGCCTGAGCATCAACTGGTAGAAATAGATCCAGTGGTGCGCGATCAGGTGGCTGAACGCTTATTTGATGATTTTGCCGATAAAGAATCACAACAACCGCAGTTTTATGAGGATATTCCTGAGGCTGAGCAGCAGGCTCCTGAGCCAGTCGAGACATTTAAGCAAGTACAGCAAGTGCCTCAACAGCCGGATCGTGTGGTAGCGACAGGCGAGGTGTGGCGTGCCTTACATTCAAATGAAGATCAGCGCCATAAACAGGATATTGATGCCTTACTCAAAGCAGCCGAAGAAGAACAGCTTAATTCTCCAGTCTCACATATAGCCGCTCCTCAACCTGTTTCAGCACAGACTCATGCTCACACCAGAACCGCATCGGCTTCACATACAGGCCTGGATTGGGATGATGATGAAATCTTTGATGAACTTCTGGCTGCAGTTCCGCAAGGCAAAACTGCGACAGATGTGCATAGCCCATTCAATACCGCGCCGCCTGAAAAAACGTCAAGAATTGTAGAAGACATGACCAATGTTGCACCTGTCATGGCATCTATGACAACGGCACATGTCGTGAAAAATAGCGCATTACAGGCCGATCTGGATGACCTGGGTGATTTGCTGATTGAAGAAGAGCCAAGCCAGCCGGTACGCAGCTCTAGCTATGCCCAGTCTTCTGCTTTTGTTCAGGTCCCGATTCAGCATCAGGGTATAGAGCAACCAGCATCTCCTCCTTCTGCAACTCATGCAGCAGTACGCGAGGCTTTATCTAAAGAAGAATTTGTAGAAGCTTGGCAAGAAACGGCTGGTAAACCACAAGATGAAGACGAGTTTGATTTTGATGCACCTTTAACCGATGCTTCAGGCCGTCCGATGTCACGTGCCATGCAGGTGGCAGAGCGCCGTAAAGATTTATCGCCGCTTCCAGGCCTGGATTTACTGGATGAGGTCGATCCTAATAAAAAAGTGAATTTTACCGAAGAGCAGCTGGCACGTTTATCTGAGCTGCTTGAAATCAAGTTGCAGGAATTCAACGTCAAAGCCAAGGTGGTAGAAGCACAGCCAGGCCCAGTCGTGACACGTTTTGAACTGGATCTGGCGCCAGGGGTAAAAGCCTCTAAAGTGACGAATATTTCGCGTGATCTGGCACGTTCGATGTCGATGGCATCGGTTCGTGTGGTTGAAGTCATTCCAGGCAAGCCGTATATCGGAATTGAAGTACCAAACAGTACCCGTGAAATGGTCCGTTTAATCGAACTTTTGACCATTCCCGCCTTTACTGATCCGAATAGTATTCTCTCTATGGCAATGGGTAAGGATATTTCCGGTAATCCGGTAATTGCTGATCTGGGTAAAGCGCCGCATATGCTGGTGGCAGGGACCACGGGTTCCGGTAAATCGGTGGCGGTCAACTCGATGATTCTATCGATGTTGCTGAAATATACCCCAGATGAATTGCGTCTTATTCTGATCGATCCAAAGCAGCTGGAACTGGCGAACTATAATGATATTCCGCATTTGTTGACGCCTGTAGTCACCGATATGAAAGATGCGGTCAGCGCATTGAACTGGTGTGTCAATGAGATGGAACGTCGTTATAAGCTGATGTCTTTCTTGAAAATCCGTAAACTAAGCGACTATAACCGCAAGGTGGAAGAGGCGATTGCCAATGGTGAAGACCTGATCGATCCAACCTGGAAAGCCAGCGATTCTGTTGTGGGTGAACGTGCGCCGCGTTTGACGCCATTGCCTTCCATTGTGATTGTCGCGGATGAGTTCGCGGATATGATCATGCAGGTCGGTAAGAAAGCTGAAGAGATGATTACCCGTCTGGCACAAAAATCACGTGCTGCCGGTATTCACCTGTTGCTTGCGACCCAACGTCCATCGGTGGACGTGATCACCGGTTTGATCAAAGCCAATATTCCAACACGTGTCGCGCTACGGGTTAACTCCAAGATCGACTCGCGTACTATTCTGGATGCGGGTGGTGCAGAGGACTTGCTCGGTCACGGTGACATGCTATTCCTCGGCCCGGGTAAAATCGAACCTGAGCGTGTACATGGTGCCTTTATTGCCGATGACGAAGTCAACCGGATCTGCGATGCATGGCGTGAACGTGGTTCACCAAATTATGTCGACGAGATCCTGACACCATTTGATGAAGAACCATCCAGCCGTGGTTTTGAAGATGGTGGTGAGGGCAGTTCAGACCGTGATGCACTGTATGACCAGTGTGTAGCTTTTGTTTTGGAAACCCGTAAGGCTTCTACTTCATCCTTGCAACGTAAATTCAGTCTGGGCTATAACCGTGCTGCACGGATCATTGACCAGATGGAAGAAAACGGCATTGTCAGCGGTATGGGTGCCAATGGTAAACGCGAGATTCTGGTTTAATTTCAGTCTACCTACAATAAAAAAGCCTGCTTTCAAAGCAGGCTTTTTTATGTATTTTGACTCAGGCAAATTTTGCCAATACATCCAGAAACTCGGCACTTTGACGCGGGAAAGTGGCAATCACGTCATGAATCCGTTGTCCTTCCGGATTGGTTGCATTGACATCACGGCCATCAGCGACAAATTTCGTCAACAGGCGTTCATAATCAAATGGACGCATATGCTTGAAAGCATGATAGAGCACGTGAAAATCAGCATTAACACCTGCAGGAGGAAGCTGATTCAAGTAGGCAAATACACGCTCATCTGACCATTCTTCGTTAAAGGTCGCTGGTTGAGATAATGCCATCGCAATTTCCTTGATCTAATGTAGTTTTTTCGGCATGAAAAAAGGCAAAATATGAGACTAGATTAGCAAAGCACTGCTTTGCCTAGTCGCAAGACTTGAAGCTATGCTTCAAGTGGGCGGAATATAGCTAAACTACTATTTCTACCACTCTCATATTTTGCCTTGAATCAATTTACTTGACCAATCAAAAATCAGATTATCGTTCTTCAGGTAAATTGATATTCATTTCAAGCATTTCAATATTGGCTTCAGAACGGACCTGCATTTGAATATGCTGTTCATCGACACCGCGAACATAACGATTGACCACTTGCATGATTTCAGTCTTCATCTGGTCAATTTTGTCCTGGCTCAAGCGACGACCCAAGCCTTGTTCGGATGCAACGATCACCTTCAAACGGTCTTTAGCAGTCCGTGCGCTTGATGGTTTATCCTCGCCACTAAAAAGTTTACTCCAGAATCCTGCCATGTCTACGCTCCAAATAGTCGTGCTAACCAGCCCTTAGGTTTTACCTCGATATGACGGTAAGGACGCTCTTCGCCAAGGAAACGCGCAACCAGGTCATCATAGGCCTGACCTGCTGCAGCTTCAGTGAAAAGAATCACTGGCTTACCTTCGTTTGATGCTTGTAAAACGCTTGGACACTCAGGAATAACACCTAGGGTCGGTACACGTAAAATATCCTTAGAAATATCGTCAATCGTCAGCATTTCCTGTTTATCGGCACGTTCCGGATTGAAACGGGTAATACACAGATGCTTACGAATGCGACCTTCGTTTTGTTCTACTTTTTTAGTTTTACTGTCGAGCATACCAATGATACGGTCAGAGTCACGTACTGAAGAAATCTCAGGGTTGGTCACAATGATGGCTTCATCCGCATGATACATGGCCAAAATAGCACCACGCTCAATACCGGCAGGCGAATCACAGATAATATAATCAAATTCCTGCGAAAGCTCATCCATTACACGAGCAACACCTTCATCGGTTAAGGCATCTTTATCACGTGTTTGTGATGCAGGTAAAATATATAAATTTTCAATATCTTTATCGCGAATCAGTGCTTGTTGTAATCGTGCTTCGTTATTTAAAACATTCACAAAATCATAAACTACACGGCGTTCACAGCCCATAATCAAATCAAGGTTACGTAAACCTACATCAAAATCAATAACAACAGTTTTGTGACCGCGTAGGGCTAAACCTGTTGCAAAAGATGCACTTGTTGTAGTTTTACCTACACCACCTTTGCCTGACGTTACGACAACAATTTTCGCCACCGAATCCACTCCTGTTATGGTTCAAATCCCCTGTTTAAAATGGGGTTTTTGGTGTTTATTTATACATTAAAATTGTAGAGCTTCAAATACAAGCTCTAGTTGATCATTCAAGTAAATATGCACAGACTTTTTAACTACATGCGGTGGAATGTCATCCGCCACACAATAGGTTCCTGCAATTGAAATCAGTTCAGCTTCGAGGCTATGACAGAAAATGCGTGCTGCAGTATTACCATCCGCGCCCGCAATGACACGGCCACGTGCGCTGCCATAGACATGAATATTGCCCGAAGCAATCACTTCTGAACCACTGTTGATGCCGGCATTAATAATAATGTCGCCATTATGCTGCACGATACATTGGCCGGTACGCAGGATTTCATCATGATATGAGGTGATATGCGCGACGATCGGGGCAGCAGGGGCTTGATCATCACTCACCGCAGTAGGTTCTGGTTTAACTTCCACGACCTGTTCTTTGGTGGCTTTAACTTCTTCTAACTGGCGATCAGGTGGCAGTACCGGGAACTGAATAGCGCGCGCCTGATCTCCAAGTAAGCCTTCAGTAACAGCCATGGGCTGTACATCCAGACTGATTAATAGTTGAATCAGCGCAATGAGTTCCTGTTCAACTGAACTTTCAATGACTGCCAAAGTGCCGGGTGGAAATGCTGCTTGTAATTTTGGGCTAAGTTGCTGGCGGATGGCATCATGATCATTGGTATCTAAGCTAATGCGTATCGCATTGACCATTCTGCCTTTTATCCGTATATCAGCCATAATTCTTCCTTAAATACTTCTGACGTGCTGGTTTTGTGTCGAAGCAATGTTGTAAATAGTGCAAATCCTAGAACAAATTGCAGTAATTCTCTAGCGATCTCAGTTATTTTTTTATGCGAACAGGACCGGACGGATTAGTCTGATTCTGTACTTTAAACTTTACTTATCTATTGAGCTCTGATTTTGCTCATGTTCTTCTAAAGTCTGTTGCCATTGTTTGACTTTTACCTGTTTTCGGATTGCTTCAAGTGTTTCAAAAACAGCCGATTCGACCAATTTATCAATATGTGGATTATGTTCAATCTGAATCTGGCTGATTTTATCTGAAATTAGGGTAAAAGTCGGATTTTCTTTTTGACCTGTGTGGGTAAATGGTTCAATCAGTCCTTGCGTGATATTTTCCCCCAAGCGTTGACCAATACTTTGAATTTGCTGTTCAATCCGGCTGCCCACAATTGGAATCAAACGTAATAATTGGGTCAATTCAGGAGTGTCTTCAATCGCCTGATTCACTACTTGCCCTACATTTTTAGCGATCATGGAACGTTGTGACTGTAATTCCTTGCCTAAAGATTCCTGCAAGATATCTGCCAAAGCAATGGCCAGTAATTTACGATGATGTTCCACCAGATCATCAATTAACTGTTTATGTGATGTGCTTGTGGTCAGTTCACGCTTGATGCCGTCCAGTACGGTCAGGACCACCCGGCTGGAAAGCTCTTCCATCAGCATGTTGTAATAAAAGTTGCCTTGGCGATACCAGCGATTGGGAATTACTTTATAACCATGGCTATGCAGGTTGTAGCCAATCGCGACCGCACGCAGCAGGCGCAGGAAACGTAGCTGAGGGATAATGGATAAAATTTCATACCAGTGTACAAAAGGGAAAAACCACCAGCGCCGATGATGACGTAGAACAATTGCGATAACCCAGCGTGCCAGTAATTCACAGACCAAGAAAGTGGTAAACCAGCCCTCGGTAATGATGACCCAAGGGCGTAAATCACTTTTATAAAACTGCAAAATTTCCGGTAAGCGAATGAAGTCAAACAACCACTGACCAAAATCGCTCATTAAAATGGCGTTGGCACTCAGACAGAACAGATTGATGATGATTAAAACCATCATGAAAATGTCGTAAATCAGTGCAATTTTCCAGCCCCAGGTTCCTTTACGAACAAATTTAAAGGAGCTGGACGTTATGTCCGGGTTGTCGTTCTTCATAATTACTCGGTTACAGATCCGACTGGGGCTTGGGTAAAGTTCTGCTGCATGTGTGCGATGAGCTGATCTTTTTCAGTCCAGATCTGATCAATCCATTTTTGAAAACGTGCACGATATTCAGCATCATCTTCATAATTGCCGCCCAGTACCCAATCAGGAATATCAATTTTTCTTAAATTTACCGCAATACGTGGTACTTCACCTAACCAAAATTCACCATAGCCCGGAATACCGTCAGGATAAACAATGGTCATGTCGACCAGCGCATCAATTTTATCGCCGAGAATACTGAGCGCCAATGCCAGACCACCGGCTTTAGGTTTCAGTAAATGTGTGTAGGAAGACTGCTGCTGATCATGCTTTTCCTGGGTAAAACGCGTGCCTTCCAGATAATTTAACAGGGTAAAAGGCTGACTGATCAGCTGTTCACAGGATTTACGTGCTTCTTCCATATCCCGATATTTCAACGCAGGGTTTTTGGCAATCTGTTCCTTGCTATGCCGTTTCATCATCGGGAAGCCTAAGATTTTAAAAGCCTGACCGACAAAAGGAATAAAAATAAGTTCCCATTTAGTAAAGAAGCGCGTCAGGGGCATACGGGTCAGACCGAAGTACTGATTGACAGTAGTATCGACCCAGCTTTGATGATTACAGGTCATCAAATAACGTCCCTGCATATTCAAATCCAGTGATTCATCTACACTGATTTGCCATTGCGTGTTTTTCAGCACATGCTCAATCAGCCAATTATTGACCCCTAACCAGCTGTTGGTAATCTTGATATTGGTTTCATCCACTTTTGCGGATTTTTTAAAAAGTTTGGTTAAACCCAAGGCCAGCACCGGGGGACCATGAAAAAAAGTACTGCCCGTCATGACGGATGTGACCGTCAGGCCACGCGCCAGTTTTTTTAAAGTCGGTTGCTTGTTGCTATTCGATGACATATCCAAACAGTCCCCAGAGATTAATCACTTAAATTTTTTCATATTTTGAGTAATATAGAGACAGTTAGGCAAATAAAAAAGCCTAAACAGGAAACTATGAAGATATTGTGACGAACTACTTGGTTTTAGTTACATATAAACATTACAAAATATTACTAAACGATTTATTATTAACAAAAATTCAATGGTTAGCCCATTCAATTTAAATCATTATCTCGCTTAACAACAAAGCATACAACAAGGAGTCATGCGATGCGTGCACTAGTCATTTCAGCAGCTGTAGCAGGGGCCGTAGCACTTACAGGTTGTCAATCAACTGGTAATAACATCGGTGGTGTGGAATATGATAAAGCTGCTCTAGGTACTTTAATTGGTGCTGCAGCAGGTTACGGTGTTTCTAAAGGCAATGCGAATACCAGCCGTCAAAATAACCGTGCAGCAGCGATTGGTGCTGTGGTAGGTGGTGCAGCGGGTGTGTATCTTGATAACAAAGAGAAAAAATTACGTCAAGCAACAGCAGGTACTGGCGTAGACGTTAACCGTAATGCAGATGGTTCGATTAACCTTGTGATGCCGGGCAGCATTACATTTGATACCAACAAATCAAATATCAAACCAAACTTCTATGGCACTTTGAACAAAGTGGCGCAAGTATTAACCGAAGATAACAAGAGCGGTATTCTTGTAACTGGTTATACAGACAGCACGGGTAATGACTCAATTAACTTGCCATTGTCTCAAGCACGCGCAAACTCTGTAGCGACTTACTTGGCAGGCCAAGGTGTTTCACGTACACGTATTAATGCTCAAGGTTTAGGTTCAGCGAACCCAATCGCAGACAACACAACTGCTGCGGGTAAAGAACAAAACCGTCGTGTAGAAATCGCGGTATATGCAGTTCAATAATTCTTGAACGCTTAAGAAAAACCACCTTCGGGTGGTTTTTTTATATCTGAACATTGACCTGATTAATCGTATTTTAAATTAGGCAACTGACGCAGAGATGACTATAATCGGAGCCGAATCTAGAAGAGGAAGCCATATGTCACTCGCCAGTCAGTTAAATGACAAGCAACTTGAAGCCATGAAATACACTCAAGGACCCTTGTTAGTACTTGCAGGAGCGGGTTCAGGCAAGACTTCAGTGATCACGCGAAAAATCGCGTATTTAGTCAAGCATTGCGGGATTCCTGCACATCGTATTACTGCGATGACCTTTACCAACAAAGCGGCACGTGAGATGAAAGAGCGTGTCAGCAAATTGTTGACGCGTGAAGAAAGTAAAGGGGTTTCAGTTTCGACCTTTCATACCTTTGGCCTGAATATGCTGCGCCTGGAGCTGAAACATACCCCACTGAAAAATAATTTCTCGATTCTGGATGCTGACGACTGTAAGCGCATTTTGATGGATCTGATGCAGCGTGACAATTTATCTGGTGCAGAAAGCAAAGAACTGATTGCCAAAGCCATGAAAATGATCTCGGACTGGAAGAATGATTTGATTCCACCCGAGCAGGCACATACCACCTGTGAAACTGCCGAAGATGTGCAATTTGCGCATTTATATCAGCTTTATGAACGTAATTTGCGTGCCTATAACGCCGTGGATTTTGATGACCTGATTGTGATGCCAACGCGCTTGCTGCAGGAAAATGCCGAAGTTCGTGACAAATGGCAAAATCGCGTGCGTTATTTGCTGGTCGATGAATATCAGGATACCAATACGGCGCAGTATATTCTGGTGAAATTACTGGTTGGCGTGATGGGACAGTTCACCGCCGTAGGCGATGATGACCAGTCGATTTATGCCTGGCGTGGTGCTAAACCGGAAAATATGGCCTTGCTGCAGCAGGATTTTCCTAATTTAAAAGTGATTAAACTGGAACAGAACTATCGTTCGACCAGTCGTATTCTCAAAGCAGCCAACACCGTGATTGGTAATAATCCGCATATTTTTGATAAAAAGCTTTGGTCGGACAAAGGCCATGGTGAAGTGATCCGTGTGATTACCTGCCGCAATGATGATGATGAAGCAGAACGCGTGGTTAAAGACCTGATCACGCATAAATTGATGAACGGTAAAAGCTGGAAAGATTATGCGGTGTTGTACCGCGGCAATTTCCAAGCGCGTATTTTAGAAACCCATCTGCGCCAGATGCAGATTCCGTATAAATTATCTGGCGGACAGTCCTTCTTCGCACGTGCCGAAATCAAGGACATGATGAGCTATTTACGCCTGATCATTAACCCTGAAGATGACAGCGCATTCCTGCGAATTATCAATACGCCAAAACGGGCGATTGGTCCGGTAACGCTGGAAAAGCTCGGTCTATTTGCTCAGGAAAATAATCTGTCACTTCTGGCTGCGGCAGCGGATCAGCGTCTGACCATGGCGATTCCGAAAAAGGCCACGACCCAATTGGCTGAGTTTGCCGATTTTATTGAGGGTTTTACTCGCAATTTACTGGATGATGATGAACCCGTGCCGATCATCCGCCAGATGATGATTGAAGCCGGTTATATCGATTACATCAAGGAAACTGCAGCCACGCCAGCGCAGGAAAAAACCAAGCTCGATAATATCGAGGTACTCTACAGCAGTATTCAGAGCCTGATTAACCGCGCTGAAGATGTTGATGAAAAAAATATTGAAAGTGTGATTCGTAAAATGGTGCTGCTGGATATGCTCGAGCAGCAGCAGGAAGAAGAGGACACCGATAAAGTCAACTTATTGACCTTGCATGCGTCCAAAGGTCTTGAGTTTCCTTATGTCTATCTGATCGGGCTGGAAGAAGAAATTTTGCCACATAAAAATTCGATCGCTGCAGAAACCGTCGAAGAGGAACGCCGTCTGATGTATGTGGGGATTACCCGTGCACGTCAGGGACTGACCATTACTCTGGCAGAACAGCGCAAGGCCGGTGGGCAGATGAAGCAGATGACCCCAAGCCGTTTTCTGGATGAATTACCAGAAGATGAGCTGGAATGGTTAGGTCGTAAGAAAAAGCTGGCAGGCAACATCGATCCAAAATTACAAGCCCAACATTATCTGGATAATTTGCGTAATCTTATCAAACGATAAGGCGCAAGGCTTGCTCTTATTTTAAATGAAACAACAGGAATGAATACATGAAAGTTCAGGTGAAAGTCCTTGACTCGCGTCTTGGTCAGGAATGGCCATTACCGACTTATGCTACGACAGGTTCAGCGGGGCTGGATTTGCGTGCGTGTGTTACAGAAACTACGATCATTGAACCAGGCCAGACTGTTTTGGTAAAAACTGGTTTAGCAATCTATATTGAAGATCCTGCATTTGCTGGTCTGATTTTGCCACGTTCGGGTTTGGGGCATAAACACGGCATCGTGTTGGGTAACCTAGTAGGTTTAATCGATTCTGATTATCAGGGTGAATTGATGGTATCCGTTTGGAACCGTAGCCAGACGGCTTTTAGCTTAGAGCCAGGTGAACGTTTGGCGCAGTATGTTTTGGTTCCTGTGGTGCAGGCTGAATTTGATCTGGTCAATGAATTCGAAGCGACTGAACGCGGTGCTGGCGGTTTTGGTCATACGGGTAAAAACTAAGTTTTAATCATGGCCTACATTCATTAACTGGATGTAAGCCATTTTTTTATTTAAGTGAATCAGATATTAAAAATGAGCTGATTGAAATATATTTAAAAATAAAACCATATTTTCTAGTTCAGTAGAGCTATTTAAATCTAAAATTGATGTAGTAGATCTCTTGCGAAAGTTAATTCAAGAGCATCCAATTCACCATTCCAACAATTAAATTCATTCTTAGACCAAATCGTTTCCGTCTATTTCTATACCGTTCTGTTAATATCCGAAAATA